>PHBS01000001.1 GCA_002841995.1 Chloroflexi bacterium HGW-Chloroflexi-8 | reverse complement strand
GACGCCAATTTTCGATCCGATTCTCCAAATCCCCAAAAATCGAGTGCATAAGTTCTAAAGCTCCCCGCCATGTTAGCCATTGTCTGCTGCCATAACTGCCATGAACCTAACCAACCATGAAGAAAAATAACTGGTCTGCCACGACCAATTACTTCATAATGCAGTATTCCTTTATCAGTCGCTATTGATGACATCTAACTCTTATTGCTTGTCTCCATTTCGGCCAAAATGGTGTAAAGAAGCTCCAATAAGACTTTTTTTACAGTTTCTTTGTCATGTGCAACACAAGGTAAAAATTTTACTTTTGGATCCAATCTTAGAGCAACACGCATATCTTCAATATCCCAGGCATCCAGCGCATCTTGTTTATTCGCTGCAACGACGTAAGGTGTTGGCGCATAAGCCCTGAATGTTTCCAAAATGCTTCTGGCTTCTCGGAAAGTTTCAGGTCTGGCGCTATCCACCATGACAATAAAACCTAACATGCCTTCCGAAAGAATTTCCCACATGAAATCAAATCGCCGCTGTCCAGGTGTTCCAAATAAATACAGAATTAAATCTTCATCTACGGTTATTCGACCGAAATCCATCGCAACAGTCGTAGATTCCTTTATCTTCTCTGCTTCAGCACTAATTTTTCTTTCGGTAGAAACGACGTCAATTTCGCTCACAGAACGTATGAACTCGGTTTTTCCTGCACTAAATGGACCTGTGACGACGATTTTGACAGTCTGCATAAAAATACCTCTAAAAAGATCAGATCGAACGAATTCGATCAATTATCCTGTAGACTAACGATTTTTGTTCTTTCTTATCTGTTGTTGGGAAAGCTCTGGGTTGAATGGAGACTGACGCACCACCAGGACGGATGATTTCAACCAAACCTGCTTGTAAAAGAGCGTATACAACACGCCTTATTTCTAATTCATTCATTTTGGTCGTGCGAGCAATTTGGCGCATTGTGTTTTTTGGATTTACGTAAGAGACTACTCTCCATTCCTCAACGCTTAAGTTTACATTTCGAATATTCGTTCCAGGACGATCAGAAAACTTTAATGACATGTCCAAACTTGGTATTTCCTGGCTGAGTTGTTCCCATTCACGAAGCTGTCTGGAACCCTCGATAATTAGATTTTCGAGGTCCATGCGAACTGGAATTTTATCCAACGGTGTCAATGTATTTGTATCAAACTGAAACAATCCTTCTACCCAAGTAAATAACTGACGAACTACCGCAACAAAATATTGTTGAAGGCTTTCAATAATATCCGTCTGTGAAAGGTACCCGGCATTGATCAACAACAGACCAAGTTCCTTATCAGTCATTTTCTGAGCGCGCTCCTGAAGAATTGTATATTGACGAGCGCTAATTTTCTTATTACGCCTGAGAATCGCTGCTAAAGTACTCTCTTGTTCTCCAAGTTGCGCATACGCCAATTTTCCTTCCCGAAATGAAATTCGCGCTACATCACCAGGACCCTCAATTACCAGGGTACCAGTTTTGCATGCCAAATTGACCAAATTTAATAATTGGGTAATCGTGAAATCGCGAAGGTTTCCTTTTAGAGCCATATTGAGTCCTTGTTATTTGGATGGGACTTTGGGAATTATACAGTTAAGCAAAATGTTCGTCAATTTTTTTCCTCTCCGAAGTTACACTCATGATAATCCAATAATTCCCTAACCATAATAAACTTTATATAAATTTTTTATAAATTATTCAATTTAAGATTTTTTGTGGAAATTTAAAATTCTTTTTTTGATTCATTTATAATACCTAAACAGATATTTTTAATTAATTGCACTTCTCAAGTTGCATGTTTCTTACCGGGTTCTAAGTTTCAATTATTACAGGATTATTATGCCAACAATTCAGAACATGCTTAATGAGCAGGATCTTTTTTTTCTCCAAATGATGACTGAACTCTGGGGTATTGAATTCGAGTCGACTAATGTTTCAGAAGCGAGAACCGTTTTAATTGAAACATTAGAAAACAGGAGTCTTCTGTTGGAAATGGTTGAATCAATCCCTGAAAATGCAAGGGCTGCAATAAATATATTATTGGAAAATAATGGTCAGATTCCTTGGGCAAAATTTCGCCGTGATTTTGGTGAAATACGAATAATGGGACCTTCAAAAAGAGATCGCGAAAGACCCGATCTGAACCCAATTTCTGTCTCCGAAATGCTTTGGTATCGGGGGTTAATAGGAAGAGCATTCCTCAAGATAAAAGATGAACCCGAAGAATATGTTTATATTCCGGATGAAATCGTTCAAGTTTTACATATTGAGACTCACTCTAAAAAGAAAAGTAACATTTTTTCGTTTCCTGCGGATCAAGTGAAAATCAAACCCTTCGAAGACAATATTCTTGTTGACACCTGCACTTTCCTGGCTGCCTTGAGGAAAGGGATGAACGAGACTCTTACTGCACCTCATCTTTTAGAAATCCCATATCGCTTCTTATTTGAGTTATTAATATCAGCCAAAATTATTTCTAAAGATGGGCAGGTAGATTCGGATGCCACTCGTGTTTTACTAGAGACTCCAAGGGCTGAGGCATTGATATTCTTGTTTCAGACATGGATGGATAGCGATCAAATCAATGAACTTTTTTGTTTATCAGATTTGGAGATTGAAGGAAGAATTGAACTAAATTCTAAAAATGTTAGAAAAGGTTTATTGGAAAAATTATTTTTATTAGATGATCAGGTTTGGTGGGACCAAAACAGTTATATTTCTGACATCCATCAAAACGATCCGGATTTTTTACGACCAGCCGGAAATTTTGACACGTGGATCATCAAAAATTCAAAATCCAATGAATACATGCGAGGTTTTCAATTTTGGGACCAAATCGAAGGACAATTTATCAGGTTTATGATGAATGGACCTTTTCGGTGGTTTGGCATTTTAGATCTTGGTGGTTCCAATAGTGCGAAAGGATTAAAGTTATTTAAAGTTTCAGATCGAGGAAAAGCATTTTGGAAAAGGGAATCAAACATATCTATCGATCGGATCGAGGAAAAACCAAGAATCTCCAGTAATGGAAAAGTAAGAATCTCCCGGAACGTTCCTCTTGCAGTTCGTTACCAAATCTCCAGATTTTGTGATTGGGAAATTCCGAAACAAAAAGAGTTTGAATATCAAATTTCGATCGATTCTTTGACTGCTGTTAGTCAATATGGCTTGAAGCCCAATCATCTGCTAACCCTTTTACAAAAATCAATCGAACAAGCTATACCACCCCAAATCTCGAATATGCTTGAGAATTGGGAAAAGCATGGAACCGAGAGTTTTCTGAGTACAGAATCCTTACTGAGAGTAAATAATCCTGAAATCATCGTTGGCCTTCAAAAAAACAACTATTCAAAATTTTTCAAAGAGATAATCTCTCCAACCATCGTAGTCCTTAATCATGGTTCAGAAGAAAAAATCCGACTTGCAATCCTGGAATTGGGATATTTAACAGATTGGAAAATATATTAATTATTTCCAATTTATTTTTTAAAAAAATCAAAACAAATATTTCGAACATTTTCAATTTTTGCCTGAGTTATAATTAATCTTATCCACAAATTCAATAAAAGAGGTTCACAATGTCAAATCGATTAGACTGGATACCGGTTGAGATTGAAAAGTTAAAATCCGATGGTCTTTATAACAATATTAGAACGCTCAGTTCTCCACAAGGCGCTTGGCTGATCGTGGATGGCAAAAAAGTACTTAATTTTTGTTCAAATAATTATCTGGGCTTAGCAAACCACCCTAAAATTGTTCAATCAGCTAAAAATATTCTGGATCAATATGGCGCAGGACCTGGTGCTGTCAGAAGCATTGCAGGTACGATGGATTTGCATTTGGAATTAGAAGATCGATTAGCAAAATTTAAGAACGTGGAAAGCTGTATCTCTTTTCAATCAGGTTTCACTGCAAATTTGGCAACGATACCCTGCTTAGTTGGAAAAGAAGATGCGATTCTTTCAGATGAATTAAATCATGCCTCCATAATCGATGGAAGTCGATTATCTGGAGCAACAATTATTAGATATAAGCATTCCGACGTACAAGATTTGGAAAAACAGATTATCGAAAACAAGGCACAATATCGTCGGCTTCTTGTAATTACAGATGGCGTTTTTAGCATGGATGGCGATATTGCCCCTTTGGATAACATTTTTGAGATAACGAACAAATACGACGTAATGCTAATGGTTGATGATGCCCATGGGGAAGGTGTATTAGGAAAAGGTGGAAGGGGGATTGTTGACCATTTCAAACTACATGGAAAGGTCGATGTAGAGGTAGGAACTATGTCGAAAGCATTTGGAGTCATGGGCGGTATGGTTGCAGGAAAATCCATTGTAATCGATTGGCTCCGACAGAGAGGTCGACCATTTTTGTTCTCATCTGCCTCCACTCCCCCTGACGTTGCAGCTTGTATCGCAGCGATCGAACTATTAGAAGAATCAACTGATTTGGTTGATCGGTTATGGGAGAATGGCGATTATTTCAAATCTGAGATGAAAAAGCTTGGATTCGATACTGGTAATTCACAAACTCCAATTACTCCAATCATGCTGGGTGATTCAAAATTAGCCAAAGAATTCTCCCGATTATTATTTGAAGATGGAGTATTCGCGATGGCATTAGGGTTTCCTACAGTACCTTTGGGTAAAGCAAGAATCCGGGTCATGATATCTGCAGCACATACAAAGGACGACCTTAACCTTTGCTTGAAATCTTTCGAAAAAGTTGGGCGAAGATTAGGTGTAATTCAATAGAACCAACCAAATTAAGGAAAAAATAAAGCCTGTTGTTTTTCTTAATGAACTGGAAAATCCTCAGGCTTTTTAAATTTATCTATGATTCGTGAGTTTTAAATCAAAATTTTTAAATAAAATACTCACTAATTATCCATAAATGGATCATAGCCCGGGTTCGTTCCTGCCCAAACACAGGAAGGTTTGGTAAATAAGCTGCATTGCAGCCCTTTAGAACATCGATGCCCAATGATCCGTGGGGGTTGTTCAGGTAAATAATCGGACGGCAAAACAACCTGAACCTCTAAATTTACCGCACATCCAACATGATCACAATGTTGTTGTTTAATTGAATGCCATCTTTTTTCTGCCATTAAAATTCTCCTTACGATAATCAGAACTTTACTAATTCTATCAAATAAATCCTGTTAATATAGATATGCCAGGACTAATTGCGAATAAGAGGTAGATATCCTAACGTTGTCATTGTCTTTTCAAGCTTAAAAATCGAACCGCTATGAGAAATCATGTAGATTTCACCATAAAAATCTTCGCCAAAAGAGCTGATGTTTTCTTTTGTTTCAAACAAGAGCTTCAAATCCCAACCACCATTTGATTTTTGTATCAAACCCCAAATATTTCCACTACAGTAATCTCCAAAAAGGTAAATCCCGTTCCATTCTGGCAAATCTCGACCTCGGTACACAAAACCACCTGTGACTGAACAACCCTGAGAATGATCGTACTCAGAAATTGGATCGATAAATTCTAATGTTCCAGGAGGAGTACCTTCAAAAGGGTGGCTGCCTTCACGATAATCCCAACCGAAATTTGCTCCAGGCGCAGCGGTATTCGGTAGGAAATTGATTTCTTCCCAATCACCCTGTCCAACATCTGCATTATAAAGATCACCAGTTGATCGATCAAAAGAATAACGCCATGGATTTCGCAACCCGATTGCCCAAATTTCTCCTCGACCACCACCACCAGCAAAAGGATTATCAGATGGGATTGCATATCCTTCTTGATCAGTTACTGCAATTCTTAACATTTTCCCCAAAAGAGTGTCTTTATTTTGCGCATTTCCCTGTGGATCGCCTCCGGATCCACCATCACCCAATCCAATATAAAGGAAACCATCCGGTCCAAACACAATATTCCCACCATTGTGGTTCGCATAAGGTTGATCCTGAGTTAAGATTACATGTTCGCTGGCAGGATTTGCGGATAAAAAATCTTCATTCGCCACAAATCTGGATATTGTTGTATTTCCACTTTTGTTTGTGTAATTCAAATAAAAAATTCGATTTTCCATGTAGCCTGGATCCAGGGCAATCCCAAGTAGCCCCTGTTCATTTTGGCGACTTCCTACTCGATCACGCAAATCCAGAAACAATTCTGATGAAATTGCACCATCACTGATAACCCGAATGACACCTTCTTGTTCAAGAATATATAAGATATTTGAACTATCATCGATCGCTGCAAACCCTAATGGTCGCGAAAAACCACTAGCTATTAAATTCCATGAATACTTTGTTGGATCCGGAAATACTTCAACATTTAACAAATTTGGGGGTGAAGTTGGATCTGTCTCAATTTGTACTTTTGTCTCTGTGGAAATTTTCTCTTTTGTCTCCACAGGTCGCAATGTAGATGTAATTATTCCTGGTAAAATAGTAGCAACCTGAATTGTTGGGACTTGCTCATATTTTTGAATTGATTGACACCCTAATAAGGTAATTCCAAGACAAAAAATGGTTATTCCAATAAAAAATCTACCTTGCATAATATTCCAAATCGTTAAGAGCGATCAACATCATGAAATTCTGCATCAATAATATTTTCTTCTTCTGAGGTTTTATCTTTCTTTTTCGAACCTTCTAATCGTAATTGTTGCATGTGTTCGGCAACAATCTCTGCTGGACAGAGTTCCAGGAATAAGTAAGAGCCTCCCAGAATCAATGCGGCATCATCAATTGGACCAATCAAAATATCTGGAAAGATAAAATATACTAAACCCGCAAAAGGAATTATTTTTAGGAATGGATTTATTCGTTTATCTTTAATCAGGCGCAATACAAGTCGCACTTGAAGAACAAAATCACTCAGGAACTTAAATTTTATTGGATTTATATTTCGATCAGTCATTATTTCTCCTTCTTCATTATAATAACCAAAAGTGCTTACAAAAATTTTTGTAAATTCATTTGATTATCCTGGAATAATTCATCATTCGTTTACGTCTGGCTTTTATCACCGGGGCGACCAATTTTCTTATATAGTATTTTGCTATTAGAGGTGAAAATGGTTTTCCACCGTCTCGGTAATGTATCTTGACCATATCAATCCAGCCACGATCATCTTCCGCGACTGTTTTTGCATCTCCATGTAGACGGAAATTTGCCCAAAGTTCAGGAAAGTAAATGATTTTCGAAATTCTAGCCAGACGAAGCCACAGGTCATAATCCATGGCAAAATAAATTGAGTCATCCAATGGAGAAACCTTCTTCCACAGATGCGCTCTCCAAAAAGAAGACTGCTGGGGTATGTGAACGAATCCGTTTCTTAACCGATTATAGTCTGTTTGTTTTGCGTTAAATTTACCAATTATTTGATCTTCCGAATCGATAAAATTACAATCACCATACACCATCCCAACATCTGGATGTGTTAATAAGTAATTTACAGAACGCTTAATTGCACCTGGTTCATAAGTATCATCAGAGTTTATCCACGCATAGATATCTCCACTGGCATGTGAGAAGCCTTTATTTATTGCGTCTGTCTGACCTTTATCTTTTTGACTTTCCCAATAACTGATTTGATTTGCATATTTTTGAATAATCTCTTTGCATCCATCACTTGAATCCCCATCGATTACGATATATTCCAGGTTATCATAATCCTGATTAAGTACGGATAAGATAGTTCTTTCCAGATATTGTGCCTGATTATAGGATGGTGTAACGATTGTGACTTTTGGATTAGAAAATTTCTTCATTTAGATAACTGATTTCGAAGATCATAAACTAAATAATCACCTGTAGACAAATAAACAGGGAAGTTGTCTTCCAGAAGTTGCTTTAATTGAGGTTGCCTGTCCAATTCTTCGAACTGTGTAATTAAAAAGAAATCTTTTCCATTAACTTGTTCAGTAAACCAGGATACCATATCAAATTCTTGACCTGCCAATTCCCTGATCGCAAAATCTGCAGATGACATCCAGTTTTCAATTTTATGCCAACCCCAGTATTCAAATCGATAACCATAATCAGGAGTTAAACCAATAATGGAATCCTCCGGTTTGAAGAGAGAAGATAACTCTTTCCAGACGGTTACTTCATCATTATAGTTATTCCGTTTTAATTCCACTCGGACATCCCAGCCCTTTATGAGGATGAAGTAACAAACGACCGTAACCACAATTAAAACTTTTGACCAGGTTGCCCCTTTAAGACATTTAAATATCCATTGAAACAAGGATGCAATACCCATAGCAACAATTGGAACAAGCGGGAGCTGGTAATAATCATGGGTTGAGATATGGTAAGAAAAAATCATCCCATAAATAAAATATCCAAAAAATAAACCGATTACCATCAACCGATCGATTTTCTTTTCAAACATAAATGTCCCCAGGATTGAACCCAGGAAGATTTCAAGGCCAACAACTCTTGCAATGTTCCCGTTCCACTGTAGCCAGAATTCAGGAGTAATCCATAGTTGCGGGAAAAAACGTAAGCTAAATTGCGATTGGAGCTCACCACTGATGAACAACCCGTAAATGTAAAACAAGAGATAAGGAATTAAAGCTAGCGCAGCAATTATCCAGACATGTTTATTTTTAATCGCAGAACGAAATCCCAGCTTTACGATAGGGACAATAACAAATGCAATAGCCAGGGGAAAAATGACAACAGTTTTTATGAAAATTGCCAAACCAGCAAAAACTCCGGCAAAGATTGCCCATTTCCATTTTTGAGTGCGTTCCCATTTGACCAGACCCAATATTGCGAAAATCATCAATGAAACCATCAAGGGGTCAGGTTGAAAAGCTCGGCTTGCATAAACAGTATAGGGGGTAAAAAAGTATATTACTAAAGCTATGATGCTTCCATTAATATTGGTTAATTCCTTCGTTAAGAATAGAAGACCCAAGCCACCTAATGTCCAAAACAGAATTGAATACACGCGAGGTATCACCAGGTTTTCTTGACCGGCTACCTGGTAGGAAAATGCAGCCAACCGTTCCATGACCGGAGGTTCGATCAAACCCTGGATTTTCCATTGATGTACAGCTAACTCCCTTTGCCAATCTGGAGCGGATTGCAAATTTTGATAATACATTCCTCTTGCTTTTAAGGCTGAGAATAATTGCCTTGTTGGATGAAAATCCAATGGTGCATCATTAATGTCGTATAAACGAATTCCAATTCCGGCTAAAAATATAAAAAGGATCGAAATCCGGTAGAACCATGTGAATTTGTCACGAAAAAATTGCTGGTCTTTGATTGGAAGCTTATCAGATTGATTTTTCTCCATATTTAATCTCTTTGTCGATCCGGTCTTTTTATTTGAAATCGCATTTTTAAAAACAACTTTTTTAATGAGGTCAAGCCAATTAAACATAAGATTGCATAAATAAAACGATGCATTTCTGGCCAAATTGTCTTCGGATCTAATAATAATCCAGACCAATAGGCTTTCAGAGATTCTTTTGCGTTTCCACCATCTAGTAAATATCGACCTTTTATTCGATATGCACCTGCCCAGATTTTATTTTTATTTTCTTCCCATTCACCTCTAAATTTTGGTGATTCGGAAATCCATTGTGCCAATTGAATAGCCTCAACTCCGAACATAGATGTATTTGCAATATTTTTTGCAGCAGAATGGAACCTTGCAGCAGCCCAAATTTTCCCACTATATACGATTCTTGCTTCAGATGCCATTCGTATCCAAAGATGATGATCTAAAAGGAAATGATAATTCAAATCTAAGCCACCAACACGCTCCCATAGATCTTTTCTAAAAAATACACCCGGTTGGCCAATGATGTTGAATCTCATTAAGTCAGTTAATTTCCAATTTCCATATCGCATAATATTTGTAATTTTGTTATTTTCGTCAATTGATTTAACGTCCCCAAAAACAAAACCAATATCATCATTTCCTTCCAAAATAGCAACCGCTTGTGCAACAGCGCCCGGTAAATAAAGATCGTCGGAATTTACCCATCCGCAGTATTTTCCCTGTGCTTTCGCAAACCCCTTGTTTACTGCATCCGCCTGTCCTCGATCTATTTCAGTAACCCACCACGCCAGCCTGTTTGAATATTTCTGGATGATATCCGTACTACCATCAGTGGATCCGCCGTCGACAACAATATATTCAATGGAACTATAATCCTGAGATAAAACGGATTGGATCGTTTGTTCCAAGTATTTTGCTTGATTATAAGAAGGAGTAACAATTGAAATTAATGGCTTTATCAAGATCTGCAATTCTTTCTGTTTTTCATGCATCAATCATATTTTGGCACGAACCCATTCAATTACTATGGTAAAAAATTATTGGATTTACCTTATAATTGCGTTTAATCAAATGCCATCCGCTTAATAATATCATGCCAATGATTCATTATCTGATCATTTTTTCATCGTAGACAAATATTTGGAGTTTTCATTGAAAAAAAACAATAAAAGGATATTAATCTCCATTTTATTCTTGTTGATTACTACAATCATCGCTTATTTTGGCAAAATGAATAAATTAGGATTTTACTCGGATGATTGGTATCTTTTATATGGTGGGGTTAATTTCGGAGCAATTCGCTATTTTGATATGTTTTCCATCGACCGACCATTTCGGGGTTTTTTGCAATCCTTGTTATTCAATCTTTTTGACATAAACATCACATATTATTATCTTTTAGCAATTTTGGTTAGATTCGCAGGGGCACTGAGTTTGTTTTGGCTCATGTTGATTCTTTGGAAAGACAAGATCCTTTCAGCCACGATAGTAGCAGTCATTTTCATAATATATCCAGGATTTCTTGAGCAACCCAATGCGATGGATTACATGGCACACCAAATTGCATTGACATGCATGATTCTTTCAATCGTATTCAGCATTAAATATTTCAACAGGAATTTTTATTTAAAATCTTTTTATTTCGTCTTATCGACAATATTTGCTTTGATATGTTATTTCCTGATGGAATACTTTATTGCAATGGAAGGATATAGGTTTTTATTTATCTTTTTTTATTTGTGGGATAAGAAAGATGATCAAATTGCAAAGAAATTGTTTCGGATACTCTTGTCGATTATTCCATTCTTAATTGCCCCAGCAATATTTGCATATTGGAGGCTTTTCATTTTTACCAGTACAAGAGTAACGACAAGTGTTGAATTGCTTCTTTCTAATTTTTCCGAATCAATCATATTATCTATAATAACTGTTCTCAAAAGGTTCACTGCGGATCTGGTTGAAACTTTTATAGGAGCATATACAACACCCATTTCATTATTAATTCCAAAATTAGGCGGGAAAGAATTTATTGCTGCCATTCTATTAGGACTTGCATCGGTTTGTTGTTTCTTAATTTATTTAAAAATTGTTTACAACTCAAAAGATGGAGACATTATCGAAAATTCGGGCAAAAAGTCCTTAACTTTTGCATTGCTTGCTTTTCTAGGTGCATCGGTCTGTCTTTTCAGTGTAAATCTGGTTGAAAGGGATGTTTCTTATCTATTCTTCAATCGTTTTTCCTTCCCTTCCGCTTTAGGCGTATCAATTTTTATCGTTGGTTTTGTTTCATTGATATCAAATAAAAAGATCCAGGTTTTATTTTTTTCGGCCATCATTTTTATTTCTGTCATGACTCAATTTTCAAATAATGTGAGATTTGCAGATGAATGGGCTTTAACACAGAAATTTTGGCAGAATTTTATTTGGCGCACACCGAATTTAATGAATGGCACGACATTGGTTGGATTACGATCCAGTCCAATTTATGAGGGTTATTATATTTGGTCCCCTGCGAATTTGATTTATCGCGCCACTCCAAGTCAAAGAATAACGATTTCCGCCGAAGTATTGAATAATGGCATCGTAAAAGATATCGAGATGAAGGCTCCATACGAAAAAGAACTCAGATCTTTGAAAATAGAGCATGATTACAATAAAACCCTGGTTTTTACATTGCCCACCGAAAAATCATGTTTACGAATCATAGACAACCAACAAATAGAGTTATCTATATTTGATGACGAATTGATCCAACTTGCATCACCTTACTCTTCCATCGATTTAATTACTTCTGACAATGCAATAAACTATGAAGCATTTACTCGCTTATTTCGAACCGCAGTTTCTGAAGACAACTGGTGTTATTACTATGAACAAGCCTCTTTAGCACGACAATTTGGCGAATGGGAAAAAGTAAAAGAAATTGGAACTTTGGTCGAAAGCAAGAATCTTCATCCCAGTGACAATATTGAATTGATGCCATTTATTCAAGCGTATGCTTACGCTGGAGAGATTGACAAAGCGGATGAATTAATCGACAAGTTAATTCAAATTCCATTTTACCAAAAACAAGCATGTGATATTTTCACGGCAAAAACCGATGACGATAAAGAAAATTTCAAAAATGGTAACGAATTATTAAAGAAAGCGTTCTGTAATAGCGATTAATAAACCGGTCTTTGAGAAAAACATTCATTGTATTCAATTTTTTCAAAAATTGTCAGTTTACCGCCAATGGTAGCATCCAATATTTTTCTGCCAGCTTTTTCGAAAGTCTTTTTGGCCATTTGGTACCCGATTTCTGATTTTTCCAGATCGGGTAATTGCCAACGGAATCCCTTTCCAAAATATTCTGGGTGAAAATGATTGGGGTCATCGCCTTGTGAGACAATTGTCGTGTTTGCTTTCCCTTTTGTTTCAAAATTGTGATCAACACCAATCAAAATAACTTCTTTAAATCCCATATAGAAAGCAATCTGTAATGCTACATAGGTAACAGTTGCACTTTCCCAGATGCGATTACGAATATCTTTAGCGAATATCGGTTCTGTGTAGGTCGTATAAAGGAAAAATAAGTCATCATCCGGTTGCAACCATTTCTTTCCACCCCGCCATGAAACGAACCTTGGTTGTTTTAAATTCTGAATGTCTTCTGCACATTGTTCAATAACCAGATCATTGACAGAAACATAATAGGTAGAAGAGAAACCCATATCGGAATATGCAAGATAAATTCGGTTCATTCCAAACGTAACTTCATTTTTCAACTTAGAAAGATCAGTATTTTTAAGACTTGGACCATTCCCGAGTATGAAGCAACGTTGATTTTTGTGAATATCTTTATATTTCACGATGCGCTGCCGTGTCTGTTTCCGCCAAGGGTGGAAATATGCATTTGGAACTTCCAAACTCCTTTTGGATGCATCCAGACAGTTGCGAACAAATTCCAAAACTGGTACAGGTAGGGATTTCTTTATAATTGATTTCATATTTATTCTGTACTCAATTTCGCTGTCGCTCCGCCATCAACCAGGATGGATTGACCTGTCATAAAAGAAGATTGCTCTTCGTCTGCCAAGAAATAAATTGCATGTGCAAGCTCTATTGGTTTTCCGATTCTACCAATGACTGTCTTTAGCGCTAAATTTTCCAAACGTGCCTGATCTAAGTGAGCTGAAAGCATGGGGGTATCCACTGCGCCCGGCAAAATTGCATTGACCCGAATATTATCCTTTGCGAATTCAATTGCCATAGACCTCGTCAATGCTAAAAGCCCACCTTTACTGGCGGCATAGCTGCCCACATTCGCAGATGTTGCAACTGCATGGACAGACGATACATTTACAATTGCTCCCCCTCCATGGTTTTTCAATAATGGATGTGAAAGTTTTGCACCTAAAAACACAGAGCGTAAATTGGATGCCATAACCGCATCCCATTCTTCCACACTGGTCTCCAAAAGAGGTTTCACAACTTGAAAAGCTGCATTATTAATCACTGCATCAAGGGAATCCGTAAATTTACTAACATTTTGATAAATATTTTCCAATTGAGTTGGATCGGAGATATCTGCTTGAACAAATACACCATCATCCGGAAAAACACCGGAAAACTTCGCTCTGTCTACACCGATTACTAACCAATTTTTTTCATGGAAAAGATTTACGGTTGCACTTCCGATTCCGCCGGCTGCCCCGGTTATTAGAACAATTCTTTTTTTCGAGTTATCCAATTTTCACCTCTTTACTAACCGATTTGAATATTTCATCAAAATCTGAATGAGGAATATGAAGCCCTTCCAGAAGATTAAGTAAAGTATTTTTATGAACACGTTCCCAGGCTTGTGGGCTTGAATTTGAATTATGTGGAGCAAGTAAGACATTTTCCATTTTCAATAAAGGAGAATTCTGGGGTAAAGGTTCAAATTCAAATACATCCAGGGCTGCTCCTCCAATTTTCTTGTTAAGCAAAGCATCCACAAGGGCACTTTCCTTGACGACAGGACCCCTGGCAGTATTAATTAATACACTATGAGGTTGCATCCAACTTATCGTTTTTTCGTTGATTAAATGTCTGCTAGTTGGATTTAAATCACAATGCATGCTGACAAAATCAGATTCTTTGAGAAGCTTTTCCAGAATGACCATTTCTAACCCTTGTTCAAGGATAAAATCGGGTTCTATCGGCCGAATATCATTCCCTAGCAATCTCATCCCAAATGCTCTTGCCCGGCGAATCACTGCTTTGCCTACATTACCGATTCCAATTACCCCAAGGGTACATTCACTTAAAGATCTGCCAGGAATTTTATTCCATTCGCCTGCCTTCATAGCTGTATCCATCCAGGTTAATCGTCTTGCAAAAACAAGCATATATCCAAGCACACTATCAGATACTGGAAGAGTAAATGCGTTCGGAGTGTTTCCTACCATGACTCCCACTGACTCAGCAAAAGTCTTGTGAATAGAGTCAATTCCTGTGCCCCACTTAGAAATAACCTTCAGTCTTGGTAGACAAGCTTTTATAACCAAATCGGTATATGGATCATCTCCACAAATCGCACCATCGAAATTTCCGGCATAATAAAGTATTTCGGGCTCAGTCAGACGTTCATGGACTTCAGGAGTTAAAACATCAATTTCATAATGATTCAATATCTTTATAAAACGATCTTTAGTAGGCAACATATATGGGGCTGATAATAAAACTGAGTATTTCATAGACACCTGGATATTTTGTTATTAGATTAATTAATCGTTTGGTTAACTCTGACCAATTTGAGAGCGGTGTTTCAACATCAAATCAGCCAGAAGAAAATCAAGTTCTTCATCGATATCAAAAGCTTCAGATCGCTCTATCTCGAATAGGAAAGGGCGTTCTCCAATTCGATTCCGTTTATTCTTGAGGGTTTCCCGAGTAAAAACGTAAATACAAGAATTTTCTTCATAAATTGGTGGTAAATCCTGGGTGCGTATTAAAATTGCAGGATTGTGATTAATAGGTCTGGATAAATTATCCCAATATCGTGTTTGTTGGCGTGTAACTGAAAATAATGAATCATATGCAGGAAAATTCTGAATAAGCGTTTGTATCGCAGATGAAATAGTTTCTGATTTCAATAAAGGATTTGTACTATGTGTTTGAATATATAAATCTGCCGGTACAATTTCAGTATCATACATTAATATCTCATTCATCGGGACAGTGTCTGCAGTTAAATAATTTGGTCGTTTAAAAACCATCACATTGGGATAGTCTTTTTGAATCCCCTCAATAATATTCTCACTGTCCGTATCGACAACTATTTGAGAAATTTCTGGGCAGTTCTGTAAAGTTGTCAAAATATGGTGAAATAATGGTTTTCCGGCAATTAATTTATAATTTTTTCCCGGAACACGAACCGAATGATGCCGCATGGGTACAAGCGCAACAACTTTTTTTGCTTGATTCATAATTCACTCTACTTTTTCTGTTTGATCTTGATATTGAATTGGGTCAATTGATCTTCTAATCATCTTTGATTCTGCTGAAATGCGAGGATAATAAAAAGTCTGTTTCAATTTCCAAGTTAATGGCCCAGACTGATTATACCCTTGATAAGTTCCTAGAAATTGATTCCAGCGGAATGCGATAATTTGTTTCCAATGTTTAGGCAATGATTTTTCTTTAGATGCTGCTTGAAAATCATTTCGAACATTTGACAATAAAGCTTTGAAGAAATCTTTTTTACTAAAGCTTTCCTGTGGATAAATCGTTTTAAAAGCCATTCCTTCCCTTTTGTAACGATTGGAAATTCCCCTCCAGGTCTCATTATGAACATGCACGATTTCAGCCTCAGAAACATAAGCAATTTGATAGCCCTGGTCAAATGCCCAGCGAGCCCACGCCAAATCTTCCAAACCAGGCAAATTCTCATTATAAGAATGCTCTGCCCACAAGTCACGACGAATGGCAGCGTTAGCATTATTGCAAAACGGATGGTCCTGATGCCAATTTGAAATATCTGGGAACCAATGAGAAAAAATCATTTTCTCGGAAAAATGTGTCGTTTCGATCCCTCGTTGTTTTCCATAAGTCAATGCAACCCGATTATCGCTAAAAGGATCTAACAGTCGTTCCAGCCAATCAGGGTAAACAGGATAAATATGAGCACTCGCTAAGACGATTAAATCAGATTTTGCAGCATTGATCCCCATGTTTAGTGACCGTCCAAAAGTAAATTCGATTGGCTTGATATGAACGATCTCAACAGGAAATTTTTTGGCAATTTCGACAGTACCGTCTAAAGATCCCGAATCAACTAAAATTACTTCGATATCTTTTATGGTTTGTTGGAAAATTCCTTCCAATAATCTTGCAATGTGCTTTTCTTCATTAAAAGCGCGAATAATGATTGAACAGTCTGGTTTCATTGATCTATTTCAAAACGCTCATCTTTCAAAATCCCATTTACTAATGTTTGTGCAACAACAGATTTCTCTGGCAACAAATGATCCCAGGAAAAATCTTTTATTTTTACATATCCATCCCAAACATGATCTTCTTCTAGAAATTCTCCAAAAGGAAGCGAGACCTTATAAAGCTGGGTATACAAAAATCGGCGAACATTTGTAATAAATTCTTGCGGTATAACAATTTCATTGGAAGTAAGAAATTCTTCCACCTTTTCAACAAATGCTTTTTTGGAGTCCGGAAAAAAGACAATTGGGATTTGCGTAAAACGTGATCTTCCTCCACTGATAACTGGAATTCCCAAAACTGTGGCTTCCATTCCGATCGTGGAATTATAAATAAGAACAAATTTGGATTTTTGGATTAGCTCATAGGAACTAAAATGCTCAGTTGCATCTACAAAAACCACATTATCATGCGATTCAATTCGATGTGACTTTGCCCAGGAAGCGACATTTTCATTACTGGCCTTTCCTGGTCTCGCTTCATCCGGGTGGGCTCGGATAACAAATAAAGTCTCCGGATGTTTGATAATGACCTCCAATACACAATCCAACCAATCAAACATATGATCAAATATGACATTGGCATGTGATTGGCTCGTATCGAAAATCACATTTGTAAATACTGGAACGATTTGCTTAAATTTCTTAGCCCTCTCAAGAAAAGATGGGCTTAATTCTTTCATCGTTGGCCAAAATTTCACGCCAGCCATGCTAAATTTTCCCTTAAATCTTAAATCCAGATATTCATCTAATTTAGTGTTTTGAGTCTCCGATAAGCTAAAAGAATCTGGTATTTGAATAGGGTATGCAGTAGCCTGATCATTTGAAAAATATGCACTAAATGGTTGAAGCCCTACTTCATGTGTTATCACAGGAATGCTTTTTTGGATTGATACCCATCTAACCACTGCTTCAGGGAATGACATTCCATTAAAAACAATGACTTTTTGTGGTTTGATTTCTTTTACAAAATCAGAAAATTGTCGGGCAATGCTTTCTGCAGAAATGATGTATTGTTGAAATAATAAGCGAGTTTCCTCATTGTCAGTCAAGTGATATCGTCTTAAAACCCACCGTAAAGAAGGTAGCACTAAATCACCCAATGGCATTTCTTCAAAATGAAAATTTGACAATTCATCAATAGTAAGGTTTTTCGTTGCTTCAATGACTTGTAATGAAGGTTTGAAATTAACCCAACGACTATCTAAATTTTTATACATTTTTTTCGATTGCGCCACACACACTGAACAAGGAGGTTTGTCTGTTGGATTGTTTAATATACTTCCCAGCATACAGTATGACATACCAGCATCACAAACGAATTGAACGACTGGAACCCCTTGCAATCTCAATATCCATGCTGTCAAAAGTGAAAAACCAGCATTCAAGCTCATCCCTTTTATTCGGGTTGAAGCATTAAAAAATACAATGGGAGATTGATTCGCTAAAGCAGCATGCTTATTAATTCCCTTTGCGATCTTAGCTATTCTTTGATCGTTTTGGGTATGAGTAATTATTTGATTTACACGCAATCTCAGACGTTTTAATTTCTTTACCATTAGAAAGATTTTACCCGCCGTAATTTTTGGAGACTGGATTTTTCACTTTCGTAGACTTTCTTCACACCATCACCCAGGGATTTTTCAGTCACACGAATATATTTCACCAATTTCTCCATACCCTGAGGTTCAACAGAGGCAGCCTGGTCAGATCCCCACATGGCACGATCCAGTGTAATATGCCGTTCAACTAAACAAGCACCTAAAGCGACCGCCACTGCCGATGGGACCAGACCAACTTCGTGACCTGAATAACCAATCGGGCAGTCAAATTCCTGTTTCAGTGTTTGAACCATGCGAAGATTTAGTTCTTCAGGATCACAAGGATAAGCACTTGTAGCATGGGTTATCAGAAGATTTTCAGTTCCAATCTGACTGATAGCATATTTTATCTGATCAAAAGTTGACATCCCAGTAGATAAAACCAGCGGTCTGCCTGTTGATCGAAGTTTTCGTAATAAAGGAAGATCCGTTAATGATGCTGATGGGACTTTATAACAGCTAGGAGAAAATTGTTCCATAAAATCTACCGAAGGCTCATCCCAGACTGAAACAAACCAGGAAATGCCTAACGACTTACAAAGCTGATCGATTTCATGATATTGGGCTTCGTTAAATTCAACTTTATAGCGATAATCCAAATAACTGATATATCCCCAGGGTGTGTCTCTCATTAAGGATTGTTGTTCTTTGGGGACACATATTTCTGGCGTCCTCTTTTGAAATTTTACTGCGTTTAATCCGGCATGGTGTGCTTCCTGAATAAGTCTTTTTGCAATTTCAACATCACCATTATGGTTGATACCAATTTCACCTACGATATAAACTGGATATCCTTCTCCAACCCAAGTATTTCCAATTTGAACTGCCTTCGTCATGAAGACCTCCTTATTTATTATTTGGTTATCTGTAAAACCAGATCACAAATTTCTCGAACTGCGCCATAACCGCCTTTATTTTGCAAAATAATATCCGCCTGTCTTAAGGCAGAAGGATGAGAATCTGCAACCACAACCGCACAACCGATAATTGGAAAACAAGGTACGTCATTAATATCATTTCCAACAAAAATTACATGTGCGGGATTAATTCTTTTTTCACTTAAATATTTATTCAATGCTGCAGGTTTATCATCGATTCCCTGAATGAAAGGCAATTTGAGCTTGTTGCATCGTGCCTGAACAACGGGGTTTACCTCTTTTGATAAAACCATTGCATTGATCCCAGCCTTGTGTAAGAGCGAAATTCCCATTCCATCACCGCGATGAGCAGCGACCGATTCGACACCGTCTTGATTGACAAAAACACGATTGTCCGTCATCACCCCATCAAAATCAAAGACGATTAATTCAACTTTTTCTGGTAATTTTCTTCGTTGATTTCCCGGAGTTACCATTTTCAGACCACCATACCAGACAATCCATTCTGCCTTTATCCAATCGGATGGTTTGTCCAGGTCCACTGTAAAATCGGGATCAATGAATATTGGAATAATATTATTTCCTGACATTGAATTTTGTTCAAGGATAACACTCGGTTTGATTACATCAATATGACCCGTTTGCCAAAATGTTTCTGGTAGAACCTGACGTGGAGCGTTATAAGGTTCCTGAATACCTTCGACCTTAATCAATCCCTCCAGCGTTCCCAATTCACGGTTGAATTTCCACATTTTATGTGGATTTTGTCCTGAAGGGACCACACCCCGAACTGAATCTGCAATCGGATTATTCAAAAAAGCTTCAATCGCATCATCAACCAAATTGATAGGGCGAATTGGTGAAGTTGGCCGGAGCTGAACAACCAAGTCCGGTAAATATCCTTCTTGATCACGCAATGTTTCCAAAGCATGTTTATACACCGGCAAATCCAGACTTCGATCCTGAGCAAACTCCGTTGGTCGAATAAATGGTGTTTCTGCACCAAACTGACGGGCAACTTCTGCGATTTCCAAATCATCTGTAGAGACAATTGTTCGTGTAACATATTTTGATGTTAAAGCAGCCTGTATACTATAGGCAATTAATGGGTAACCAGCGAAATCACGAATATTCTTTCGTGGAATTCCTTTGGAACCACCACGTGCTGGAATGATTGCCAGGATCTCCATGCTTGTCTTTACCATGCTGTCCACCCACCATCGACAACCAGATTTGCGCCAGTCATATATGACGAAGCATCAGATGCAAGGAATAAAATAGCACCATTCATTTCGTCTTGTTTTGCCATTCTACCCAAAACTGTTCTGGCAGAATATCGCTCCAAAAAGACAGAATCGTGGTCGTTAAAAACACCACCAGGTGTTAATGCATTTGTCCGAATTTGGGTACCTGCGTAATAAGTGGCTAAATATCGAGTGAATCCTAAAACTCCAGCCTTTGTTACAGAATAAAATACCGGTTTATATTGTCTAGGTTGACCTTCACGTTCATATAAGCGCTGATCCGGTCCTACCAGACCATAAGTGGAACATATATTAATGATTGAACCAGACTTTTGTTTTAGCATTGGAACAACCGCTGCTTGAGCACACAGGAACATTCCTGTTAAATTCACATCCAATGCAGAACGAAAAGCCTCAACAGGATAATCTTCAAAACTATTCTTATGTTGACCAGAATGTTCAGAATCAAATTTTGGATCCATTGCAGCGCTGTTGACAATTGCATCCAAACGGCCAAACTGTTTTGTGGTTTTTTCAATCAATGCTTTTACAGATTTTGGATCGGTAACATCAAACTCAATCGCAAAGGCATCAAACCCCTTTTTGCGAAGATCCTCGGCTACAACTTCTGCTTTGTCACCATATAGATCTGCAACAACAACACCTGCACCTGCTTCAGCAAGCGTTCTGGAAAATTGTTTTCCAAGAAGACCTGCACCACCAGTTATGATGGCTGCTTTATTCTTCATACTGAATTTATCAAAAATCGTTTCTGACATTTTTTCCTTCTACATAATCTTAAAGTTTATTCCGGAGGTGTAAAGACCGTTATGTTAATTTAATAAACCTTTGTTCATTCGATGATAAATAAGCTGCATCCACAATTTTTTGAACTTCAATTCCATCTTCAAGTGAGCAGATTGGGGTACTATTATTTTTTACCACATCAATAAAATGTTTCATTTCAGCTATAAAAAGGTCATTTCGCTCAAAATGTACCGGAGGCTCAAATGTTTCCCATATTTGCGTTTTCGCTCGATAGAGATGAACAATTCCATCCGAATTATCCCACCTAATTGTACCTTGATCGCCTATTATTTCTAAATCATGCTTGCCTGGACTTTGAATGTAATTTAGATGAATGCTGGCAAAAGCTTCACTTTTGAATACCAAACCAACTTCTGCAGAGGCTTCTACATCAATTTCAAGCCGTTCTATTTGACGATGGTGAGCCCAAACTGTATTCACTGGGCCTAACATCCAATGTAGATAATCAATTGGGTGACACAATGTCAGAATAACACCGCCACCTAATTCTTTTTTCGCGCTATAACTGTTTCTGTGGTCCTCCCAAGGATGCCATCCAGGCAAATATTCTCCCCAATGCGCTCGTGCAGATATCACTTCCCCAATTTGATTGCTGTCAATAATTGATTTTATTTTTTGCAGACCTGGGTGAAATCGGAATTGAAATCCAGTTATTGCTCTTCCACCGCCAACCCTTAAAGCTTTAATTAATGTACCAATATTATTCATACTCTCAGAAATTGGTTTTTCAAAAAACAAGTGACAACCAGCCTTTGCAGCAGGAATCGCAACCTCCAAATGTAACGCTGTCGGATTGGCAAGGATTACGGCATCGGGTTTTAACGATAAAGCATCCTTCAGTTGATTAACCACTATAAAATCCTTTAATTCATCTGTATTGATGGTGCTTTTTAATGACCTTAAAAGTAAGATGTCTTTTTCACCCAAAGATAATAAATTATGAAAATGCCGGCGTCCTATTGAGCCAAAGCCAACAATCAGGAATTTCATTTTAGTTGCCCTTCTTTGGATTGTTTCCCAACACAAGTCAAAAGAAAATCACATACACGGTCTCCGGATTGACCATCTGTAAATGTGATTTCATTTTTTACAAATTGCTTCCGATTCAATGCTTCCTGAGGTAAGTCCTTTAGTGCGATATTCAATGCTTTCAACAAATCAAGTTTATTAAATGCAACTTGTCCGGCTTTAGCCTGTCGAAATCGATCATGTGTTGGCCATCCACCAATTTTTGTTAAAGATAATGAGAATTTATCAGGTCGATTCCATCCTCCAGGAGCATCAATACATACACTAACAATCGGACGATTATGAATTGCAGCCTCAACAACCATTGTTGAATATACTGTTGTGAATACATCTGCAAATTCCATCATAGAAGATTTTTCCGGCATATCTTCGCCTGAATAGTATCCGAGTTCACCACCTAAAGGGACTGGTTCCACAAGCTTAACAAAGCGGCAATTATCAACGAGTTGACGAACTTTTTCTCTTTCACCCTCATATAATGGATCTGCCAGGAAATGATTTGGATGAAGACGAATCAATAATTGGCAGGGTACCTCCAATTCGTCGTTTTCAACCAGATCTGCCAGGGTTTTAATATTGTCATAATTAGGTGCATATGTGACAAAGCTACTCGCATAAGCGATTAATTTACGATCTGGATCCAATTGATGTAGCTGATAATACTCTTCTTTTTTCATCAACCATTTCTTTTGGAAATAACCATCATAGGAAGGAATACCACCAACATTTATTTGATCACTTTGCCAATCGGAACCTTGAATTAGCTCTTCCTTTTGTATAGCTGACCAGCAATTGATCCAATCCATTGGTGCCCCCGAGAGACTATAACTGCTCGGATTATCCCATCCCACAATTACAGCAGCGGTTGGGATATTTCTTTGATTTGCCTCCCTCAAAATATAACGATCCAAGCGCCATCCAGGCGTACTGGCCACAACCAACTCTGGCTGATATTTTTCAAATAAATCCTTATATAAATTCGGGACAAATTTTGATTGTTGCGTTTGTACCCAATCGCGAGCCCATTTGAAGTGGCGCATCGCCCAAATCATCAAACGCATTAAAGGTTTAAGCAATTTTCGTTTTCCATGTGCTTCAAACTCGACTTGTGGGATTTGATCATCCAATGCCCTTGTATTGATTTGATTCGAGGATCCGAAACGTCGTAAATAATGAAGCCAATATTGTTTTTGTGGTGATACCGTCTCACTATATTTTCTGGCTTCTTTAAGCCGAAGGCTTTCAAAATAAATACCTGGTTGGTCAAATTGATCTTTTATGCGATCAACCAATCCTTCATCTGTTAATAAGACAATTTCAATTCCATTCTTTAATAGATTGGGTACCAGAGAAGTCTGAAGGAAATAGACAATCGCCAGCCCATGATCTGCACTTATAAAAATTCGTTTGGGGCTCATTTACAAATACTCCGATAAAAAGAAATTATTCCAAATAAATTAATTAGCGATCATAATAGAACATGAATATGCGATGGTGAATTGTTAAAAGTATTTTCTTCACCATTGGAAAGTCCAATAAACTAAAAATAAATTTGTTTTTTGAATTCTTTTTATTTTGTGTTTTTTCAATTGAATTGACCTTGAGTGTATTGCTCATATTATCAGCATAGGGTTCAGGGGTCATTAATCTCATAAAACCAAGTTCATTCATGCGTTTATCCAGGAGTTTAACCTGACCCATCGGTCGCTCCATATCAAATGGGAGAAATTCTTTAATGATATTTTTTCTTGTAAGGAACTGCCAATGTGAACCACCGATAATTGCAGACACTCCATTCAAAGTTACTTTTTCAATATCATTCGTCTGATATTCACTTTCAATCGCACTTAATTCCTGTCCTAAACTTAAATCAAATTCTAAAAATGTGTCCCAAGGGATTAATTTACCCGTTTCAAATAACACATTTGGCTGACTTTTAGCCCAATTAATAGTATTTGTGCTGAACTCTTTTTTTGTAAAAAATGGGCGTGCAGTGACCATTCCAACATTTGGAAATGCCTTCATGATCTTCAAACTCTCGTCCAGCCAATCTTTATGGAAATAAACATCACTATCCGCATAAGCAATAAATTCTCCGGGTGCAGCATCAAAAATGATATTCCATGCACCGCCTTTCCCAAGATTTTTTTCTGAAAGGATTAGAAATTGTATATTGTGATTTCGGAATTCCTGCAACAAAAAATCCTGAACAGCTTCGCAGCTTCCATTATCAAAAACCATTAAATCAAAAGATTGTTTGCTTTCCGACCGAATACTATTCAAACAGGCTTTCAATACATCCAAAGCTTCAGCATAAAAACCTTGTTGGTAAGGAATGTAATTTAATACCGAGACTGTAATTTCGGCTGGTTTTGATACTTTATTTACAAACTTTGCCGGGTTTTGCCCTATTCGCATAATCTCTCCATAATTTTTTGAAAAGGATCAATCATTTCTCGTGTTCAACCATTTACGAAATTCCAGATATGCCTTTTTCGGATGAAATAACCCAAAGAATATTTGAGCGATTGTTTTGGAATTTAAGGATATTAAAGGGAAAATTTCTACTTCTCTCCAAAACTTTTTCCAATTCGTTGGATATTTCTTCAATTTTCCCTGGTGAAATTCGTAATTCACATCCATTAATGAAAAAATGGTTCTTCGCCCACCTGCCAATTTTACATTTTCATTTGTTTCTGGCATGCGATAATGCGGTTGCCCTCCTGGGAGATGTGAATAATCATGATTTTGATGGATGATCTGGATGGAGGAGGTAGCATCAATCGTTTTCCATTTATTCTTTCTTGCTTCATAAAACATCCAATTATCCCACCCAGCCCGACCAACAGCAAAATCAGGTATTTTTATAAATGTTGTACGAGGGAAAATAAAATAATCGCTACCACCGCGAGAATGGAGACTTCCGATCTCTGTACATTCCAACTTAATCCTTTTATCCCAATCGTTATCAAAATTGATTCTGGAATGGACTTCTATATCGTATCTCTGGCCGACGATTAGAAATTTCGATTCTAGTTTAAATATACTTTTGGCCGTTTCCAGAAAATCTTGAAATAATAGGATGTCAGCGTTTACATAAGCCAATAATGGACTGTTATTTAAATTTCGAGCGAGGTTGAAAATTGATGAAATTAAGGGCGTTCCCTGATTATTTCGCTCAACATTTGGAATATAACTCGTCCCAATCGTATTCGCAGCTTGCTCAATTCCTTCTTCATTTCCAATCAATACAATAGAGACTTCCTGTCCTAATGCTTTCCATGATCGGATCGCATTTAGCTGAATATTGATGATATGCGGATCTACAAAAGATTTGGGGGCAGTAAAGATCGTAAGTATTTCGCTCATAGATTGTCTTTTCTATTATTTGCGATAACTCTTTCATCAACTGACTGCACAAATTTCGCAGCCACTTGCTTGTTTATCAGCTCGATCTCTGGATTTAAATGAACAAAATCCAATACATCTAACCAGGAAAAATCATTTGTGGGAAAGAAATGCTCGATGATTTTCTCAACCATATCAAAATCCTGTTGAGTGTCGACTGTCCAGCGTTTATTTCCATAATCCGGTTCATGGTGAATTAACAAGGTTTTAAACCGATTTGGATGGTCATAAAGAAAGGGCATTACATGCTCACGCTCAAATTCAAGAGTTGCTTCTTTCCAGGCTTTTTCCAAAGCTGAAAAAGTACTTACTTCTATATCCAATCCAATCGGAAAGCTACGTTTCCACGGGGGTGGCAATCTGTTTGCTGCAAAATCCACTTCCTGGTTGATAAATGATTCGATAACATCGTCAATCATTTCTGGATCGATTAAGGGACAGTCTGCTGTGATTCTTACAATGATATCCGCTTTGAATATTAACGCTGCCTGGTAAAATCGATCTAAAACATCAAACTGTTTCCCACGGAAACAAGAGATATCATTTTCCATGCAATAATTCGCTATTGGATCATCTGAAGTTTCATCTGTTGTTGCAACGACAATATGGTTAATCAGTTTTGAAAGACAAATTCTCTCACAAACATAAGCCAGCATTGGTTTACCAGCGATATTTTTCAATACTTTGCCGGGTAAACGACTGGATCCCATGCGTGCTTGTATTATTGCTACTTTCTTTTGGTTTTTTTCTATCATAACTTTATAAGAAGGAACCCTTCCTGAACAAATTATCCTCACCCATGGGTTATTTTCTTTGCTAATTGATAACCAAACAACAATTCTTTAAAATTCCGAGTCCAATCCGCTTTCTGCTCTGCTTGCTGCCGAGTATTAAGTGATATTTCCTGAAGATCGTTCCTGATTTTGTAAATATTTAAGATTTGATCTCTTAGATTAAGAACATCACCGTTCGGGAATAACCATCCATTATGATCGGGAATGATCCATTCCCGATTACCTGGAATATCTGAAACTAGTGGAGGTATCCCACATGCCATGGCTTCCATCAATGACACAGAAGATCCGTCGCTTTGAGAAGCAGATATGTAGAGGTCGGAAGATTGGTAATAGACTGGCAAATCTTTTTGAGTTACCTGCCCTCCAAAAAACACTTTGTCTGAAACGCCTTCGTTTTCTATAATAGATCTAATTAAGCTGGCTTGCGACCCGTTGCCAAGTAATATAAGTCGCAAATCAGGCACTTCTTTGGCTGCAAGGCTAAAAGCTTTTGCAACAACATCGACGCCATAAATGGGTTCCCAGGATCGTAGAGATAAAATGACAAAATTTTCTTGCCATCCTCTTCGCTCCCGAAACGAATTATTCCGTGCTGGTGAAAATTGATTTAAATCTACGCCCCAAGGAAATTGAACAAAATGGTCGACAGGAAATCCAAACTCGATGGATTTTTCTCTCACAGCATCACAATCACCTAGTAAAACTGTAGAGCGATCTAATGTAAACTTTGTAATCCATTTAAGTAATTTGTTTTTTTGACTTTCTTTTAAGATATCGGATCCCCAGGACATGGTGACCAATGGTTTAAAACCAGTGGTGGAAACTAAGAAAGCGCAAGTTTGAATAGGACCAGCATGAATGATATCTGGTTTGAGCTCAAGAATTATTTGCTTTAATTTACGTCTATACGCAATTATATTTCCATAAGAAAACTTCTGGTCGCCAACATTTAACGAGAGCTGTTTTATATTTTTGGGGAGAACGCGGTCCTCTAACAGAGGAGAATTTCGCTCCAGTCGCAAATAGAAAATCTCATGAGATGTTTCTGCCAAAGAGGACAAAAACCGAAAGTCATGAGGAGTATAATCGCGGCTAAAGTATAAAATTCGCACTCATTACCTCTCTTAAATCAAGCCTTTGTGAGATCTGTCCAATTAAGTTCTTTTCCTTTGGGAAGATCATTAATCAATTTTGTCCCAATTACTGCGTCAATTACGTCAGGTTTAATGGCACCAAGCGTTGCTGGACGTAAAACATCCAACAATTCCCTGGTGACCACCTCACCTTTGGATAAATTGCGAGCAGCTCTAAGGCATCTTCGCTGAATTACAACGGTTTCTTTTTCGTTATCTGCTACCACTTTATCTGCTGAGCCTAAAGCGGCTTCTAATTCTCTGGATCTCTTAACCATTTCTTCCCAGGAAGAAGGATTCATTGCAAATGGATGATCCGGACCTTCACGATCATTATCATCTGTAAAATGTTTTTCAATTACACGTGCACCCAGAGCAATCGCTCCAAGCACAGTCGCATGACCTGGAGTGTGGTCTGATAAGCCAAGGTTCAGGGTTGGGAACATCGTTGCATAGGTTTTGAGTACATTTAAGTTTACAAATTTCAGGTTTTCCAGGCTGCCAGTGTAATTGGTATTGCATTGCAATAAAATTAACTGTGTGTTGATTCTTAAAATAGTGTGGACAGCTCTTTGAACTTCACCAATATTAGCCGCACCAGTTGCTAGAATCACTGGTTTTCCCTTAAACGCCATTTTCTCAAGCGCTTCTATCCAATCGATTTCACCCGAACCAACCTTGTAGGCAGGCATATATTGATCCAGGTAGTCAATCGCTTCAAAATCATACGGAGAAGAAAAGTAATCAATACCCACTTCATCACATATTGCCTTTAATTCGGGCGTCCAATCGAATGGCACCGTCGCATCCTTATAAACTTCTGAAACAGATTTTTTCCATTTGGATTGGTGAGATTGCTGAGATCCCAGATTTTGAAATCCATAATCAGACACAATTTTTGGGGCTTGGAAATTTTGGAATTTTGCTGCATCCGCCCCAGCATCTTTTGCTAGACGTATTAGCAGTTTTGCACGCTCCAGACTGCCATCATGATTCGCAGCAATGTCAGCAATAAAATAAGTCGGATGATTTGGACTAATAGTTCTTGAACCAATTTTTATTTCCATATCAAATCCTTTCGAAAATTCTCTGCAATTCAAATCTTTAACCAATCTAATGATTTCCTAACGCTTTTATAGTTTCCGGATAACCATCTTTATAAAGTGAAAACAAATGATTAATACCTGTTTGTTGATCTGGTAACTTTCTGTTTAGCATTGAACTCAATTTTTGTGTTTGGAGAGTCAAGTTCAAAGATCGGGTGGCTTGTAAATTACTGTCATTGACAGATACAGGTTTGATTAAATTCTGATCAAGATTAAAACATTTTGCAATCCGACAGCCAAAATCATATTTTGAAAGTGACTCGCTGCTCAATGTATGAAAAATCCCTTTAAGGTCAACGGAAACCATTTCCAACAGAACATCGACTAAGTCATTAACGAAAAGGGGACAAAAATAAACATCCGTGAAACCCATCATAGGTTTCTTGTTAAGTAAATTATTCAGAAAAAATTCCGATAGACTTCTTTGTCCGGTAACACTGTAACCATAGAAATTTACCCTTGCAATTATGGCATCCAGATTATTATCTTTCACCAGATTTTCCCCAGCTAATTTTGTTTTCGCATACACTCCCAACGGATTTGGGACATCGGTTTCAGAATAATTTCCTTTGACCCCATCAAAAACTGCATCAGTGGAAATATGCACCAGTTTTATACCAAGTTTTTGAGACAACCGTGCAATTTCGCCTGGTAATTCAGCATTAATCCGATAGGCTAAGCCTGGTTGAGATTCACATTTGTCAATATTAGCCATTGCTGCGCAATGAACAATGGTATCTGGATTTATAGAATCGATAAGAAATTTGATTTCGTTCAAATCCAAAAGATTTTTTTTGATTACCCGGAATGGTGTGTTCTCGAGGGAGACTTCATTGACGATGCCGAAAACTTCTGATTTTGAAGAAATCTGCATACATAAATTCAATCCCAAAAGTCCACTCGCTCCAGTGACCAAAAATCGAGACATTATAGTTTCCCGGAATTATATTCGGCTTCTATGGGTGCAATTATTTTCTTTATTTGTTCGACAGTTAACCATTGGTCATTCGTATTACTGGCAAATCTAAATTCTTCGACGATCAGTTTGCCTTTATTTTCCCAATCTCTTCCAAACCATAATGCTTCAGCTGGTTGGACAACAAACATATCCTGCAACTCTACAGTAGTTCGTGCTTCATCCTCAGAGATAAGTACTTCATGCAATTTTTCACCAGGACGAATCCCGACTACATTGACTTTTGCATCGGGTGCTATGGTTTTCGCTAAATCAAGAATAGTCATACTTGGAATCTTTGGTACGAAAACCTCACCGCCACTCATCTGTTCGATACAGCGAATAACGAAACGCACTCCTTGTTCAAGGGAAATCCAAAATCTTGTCATTCTTTCATCCGTAACCGTGACTTCACCTGCGTCTCTTTGTCGTAAAAAGACTGGAACAACACTTCCACGGCTACCCACAACGTTACCGTAACGAACACAGGAAAACCTAGTTTTTCGTCCTCCAGCATACGAATTACTCTGTACAAACAACTTTTCCGCAGCCAGTTTTGTTGCCCCGTATAAATTTACAGGATTTACAGCCTTATCGGTGCTAAGGGCAATTACCTTTTCAACACCTGCATCCAAAGCAGCATCAATTACATTGCCGCTACCAAGGATATTGGTTTTTATAGCTTCCATTGGATTATATTCACAGGCTGGAACCTGCTTCAATGCGGCTGCGTGTACAACGATATCCACACCTTCAAATGCGCGACGTAGTCTATCCAGATCTCGAACATCACCAATGAAATATCTCAAATTTGTAGCGTCAAATCCTGCAGAACGCATTTCATGTTGTTTAAGCTCATCACGACTGTATACAATCACTTTTGCTGGTCTATACTCATCCAACAATATTCTGACCATCTTTTTACCAAAGGAACCTGTTCCACCTGTCACCAAAACAACTTTATTTGACCAGTCCATCTTACTCTCCAAATCATTAAACAAATTCACGAAATCGATTTTCTAAAAACAATCAATGGATATTGACCACGTTCCCCGAAATACTTAGGATATTTTTCTTCCAACTTGTATAAAATGCTTAACCATAATTTTCCACCAGAAATTGAATGGATGACAGCCCGTAAAAACCTTACACTCACACTTCTCCAGACAAGAATCTGAAGATCTTGTACATGCAATTCTTGTCTCAACCAATTTGCGTCTAATTTTTCAACAAAAGTTCCAGTAGGTTTTCGTTTCTCGTCGGTTTTTTTATTATTGATTAATGTAATCTCAGCTGGTTTTTTCCCGCGGATTTTTGCAACAAAACCACCTACTCCTTCCATTAACCGAACCAACCATTGCCATTGATTCATTAATTTCGATTCAGTCCAACCATTTACAACAGCAGCACTCTTTCCAAGAGCAAGAACGCGATATAAATCCTGATATGCGGTTTTTTGATCGGATAACGGTAAATGATGTAAAGTGTGTAATGAAACAATCCCATCCATTACATTGGAACAAAAAGGCAAATGAGCGACATCTGCAACAACAAATAACCCTTTTTCACCAATTCGTTTTCTGGCTTCTTTTAATGCCACAATTGAAATATCCAAACAAACTCGAAATTGAAATCCGTCTGAGTAAGTAAGGTAAGCCGGGTATTGAATAGGACCACAGCCAGCATCCAGAAGATATTTGCCTGGTCGTGATAGATGCCTGTTGATTCTCATATGGCATTTCCATATATAGTCTTTTGAAACAGATCGTAAATCCTCATACCGGGCATTTTGGTAAAACCCATCGGATACAATTTGCCAACCGACTTGATCATAAAAATTTCTGACTTGTTGTTTTATTTCAAAATCGCTCATTCTTTGCCTTTATGGATCAAAATGGATTTTATTCCAATCCAATTTTTCTCCTACCAGGTATTTGAAACTATCTCCGTATTCTTCAATACCTTCATTGGTGAAAACATGCATTAAGTCTTTTTCACGATAGTCTTCCCACATGTGTACAAGATGCCATGGAAAAGGTCGAGGAAAATCAAAGAAAAAGTGGTAAGCATATTTCCATGCCAAATCAATCTTCTCTTTTGACATCCGGTATTGGGTAGGATCTTCCAACATAGAACCTAATAATTTGTAATAACTTACATAAGAGTCCGGGTCAAGTGTAAATCCCAAATTTCTATAATGTGTATTTCCAACCACAATCACCGGGATTCCACTCATCGCCATCTCGAGTCCAACAGTTGTTGTATATACTAACCCCAGGTCCGCAATTTCCATTAAATCATAAGTATTCACCTTTTCTTTAGGTTTGATAAGATGAATATGTTCAGGCAGTTCTGGCATGAGATTGTGAATAATATCGACAATTGAAACACCACGCGTCAGGATCTCGCCTGGATGAACACGAATTACCAGTTGTGTGTCATTACGTGGAACAAAATATTGAACTGTTCGTTCAATCCATTCTGCCATACTCTTGGTAAATACCTGACGTCCTAAAGTAAGACTATCACCCAAAACATTTGTTGCTAGAAGTACGATGGGGCGATTATCCAACCCCAGAGATTGGCGAATTTTTTCGCCACCTTCTGTTGGAGTTCCTTGCCACATTCGAGAAAAATTTTCCCATAAACTCGCGCTATGGCGTGCCGCCATCAAGGATTTTACTCTGTCCATTTGATCGTTATTAAGTACAACTTCTTTACGCGCTTCCCATAAGCCATGTGTGTTTTGACGCATCACTTCTGCATTTTGGGCAATCCAAAAACGATTTCTTTGATCGCTGAATTCATAGGTTGTAGTAGGAATTTTTAGCGAACGGGAAACGTTGTAGCAAACCCCTAACTCCATGATGGTGCCATTTGGAACAATGACTACATCAGGGCGATCTGCTTTTAGCCATCCTAAAATTGTCTGTGCAGCATCTCGATTTCTTCTATATCGCAATTTGTAAAGGTCACTGTTTATATCAATTTCTTCAATTTGCTCTGTGTATTGGGAATCAAAAACACTAATTTGGCGAACCATTTCTTCCAATTCCGAATTTAAAGCCACATAAGGTTTGCGTTTACTCAGGAAAGAAACTGCCTTGAGGAATGGTTCTGTTTTTGTTAATAATCTTTTGGCATATATATTCTGTCGTCGTAAATCAAACCGGTTTATGGGTGAACGCCACTCACTAAAGGGCAAGTAAGCTAATGTAACATCATGCCCTTGACTCGCTAATGCTAAGCCTAACAATGTGGCATGCTCAATCCAATAATGAAGCGTCGCAAAAATGAATACTTTTTTTCCGGGTTGAGCAGTTTCCCGAAGCGTTTTTACCTGCTCAATGATATTGGGTAAGTTTTTTTCCAGCTGGTGTAAAGAAAAACGGCTGATTGGCTTCCCATTTTGGCGAAATAACCAATATAACTCTGCTGTGTATGGAACATTTCCTAAAATCTTTTTGATTGCTTCTTTGCCTACAATTGTCATAATCCCTCAATTTGCCAAAATAAGCGTGGACGAATGGGTCCTTGTCTTTGTTCAGGCCATTGCATACCTGGTGCCCCAGCCGGGTCAATCGTAAAGGTCATTGCCTGTTCATCCTGAAAATATCTTTTTATCCGGTATGTACTGGCGTTGACACCAATCACAAATCTTCCCTCGTTAAAAGTATTAGCAGGAATGGTACACCGGCTGAAATAATGTCCAGAATTTCTAACGGTATAGTTTTCGTACATTGATGGCTCATCTGTATCAAAAGTTGTGAAAATAAATTCGCCGCGTGTACTCAGAACGTAGAGACCTACTCGCAAACCACTTATAGGTGCAGATAAATTGTATTCAAACTCAATTGTCATGTTTTCGACCGAACGAATCGAGTTCACAACCAAACCCTGTTCGTTTTTCACTCTTAAAGCAATTGGTTTAAATGGTGCAGAGGAAACAGGAATTTCGTCCTCATCCCAATATCTTTCTCCGGATTCCGCATATCCAGATGAGAGGTAAAAATCAACTGCCTCTGTAGAGGGAGCACGTTTAACAATTTGCCCTTTTTCTAACACCAAAGTCTCAGAAGTAAGACGAAGAATTGCTGACATATTATGGGAGACAAAAAGAACAGTGCGACCCTGATCTGCTACATCACTCATTTTTCCCAGACATTTACGTTGAAACTCTGCGTCACCAACTGCTAGCACTTCATCAACCACAAGGATATCCGGTTCAAGATGCGCTGCAACGGAAAATGCCAGACGTAAATACATTCCACTGGAATACCTTTTCACGGGTGTGTCAATAAATTTTGAGACCTCAGAAAATTCAACGATTTCGTCAAATTTCTTTTCAATCTCAATCCGTTTCATTCCTAAAATTGCGCCATTGAGATAAATGTTTTCTCTGCCCGTTAATTCAGGATGAAAACCTGTTCCCACTTCCAATAAAGATCCAACACGTCCACGAATTTCCCCATACCCACTGGTTGGTTCTGTCACACGGGATAAAACTTTTAACAATGTGCTTTTCCCTGCACCATTTCTTCCAACAATACCCACAACAGAGCCTTTTTCAATATCAAAACTGATATCGCGAAGCGCCCACAATGTTTGATTATCGGATTTTTCCCTTTTTTTGAATGGTGCTCTAAATGATGCAACGAGTAAATCACGCAGCGTATCCTGGCGCTCTTGCAATGCGCCAATTTGATACTTTTTCGTGATGTTTCTTACGTGTATGGCTATTTCAGACATGTTATATGATATCCGCAAAAGTTCTTTCAGTATTTCTAAAGAAGATGATTCCCGATATTAGGACAACAAAGGTAATCGCAATCGATATTACAAATAAAGGTCCCGGGTTAAAAGTGTCAACATATTTGCCACCCAGAATCGCCCAACGAAATCCTTCCACAACCCCTGTTAGAGGATTAAGCCCCAAAATAAATCGGTATTTCTCCGGAATTAATGTGCTTCCATAGATTACAGGCGTTGCATACTTCCAGATTTCGATAATAAATGGGACTAAATGGTTGATATCCCGAAATCGTACATTTAATGCCGAAAGCCACAATCCAAAACCAAGGGCTGTCAACATTGCCAAAAGCAATAAAATTGGTAATAGTAATAAATTCCAGGAAGGAATTATTTTATAGATCAGCATCATAACAATTAAAATGACAAAAGAGATTCCAAAATCAATAAAGCCAGAGATGACACCTGAAATGGGTATAACCATTCGTGGGAAATAGACTTTGCTGATTAAATTTGCACTACCCACCAGGGTGGTAGAAGAGCGGGTTAGCGATGTAGCAAAATATGTCCAGGGAAGTAATGCGGCAAAAGAAAATATTGGATATGGAATTCCGCCCGTGGGAACTTTTAATAATTCTCCAAAAAGTATCGTAAATACAACCATATTTATTAAAGGTTGTAATACAACCCAGGTAAAACCAAGTAAGGTCTGTTTATAACGAACTTTTACATCGCGCCAGGTAAGGAAATAGATTAATTCGCGATATTCCCATAAATCACGCAAATTTAATGAAGCCAAACCTTTGGGCGGCTTCAGATATGTAACTGGGACATGTGTTTGTTCTATCTCCATAGATCGCAATCTTTTGTGATTTACTTTATCAAGTGTTGATTTTCTTTATACCAGGCAATGGTTTTTATTAAACCCTCATCAAAATTGACTTTCGCTTTGAACCCAAATTTTTCAAGAGCACGGGATGTGTCTAATCCGCGTCGTGGTTGACCATTTGGTTTATCTGGATTCCAGACAAGTCTTCCACTAAATCCGGTATATTGGGCAATTTTCTCAGCCAAGTCCTTGATACTGATTTCAAATCCTGAACCGATATTCACCGGCAAAGACTCATTATAAGATTCCGCAGCCATTACAATTCCTTCAGCTGCATCTTCCACAAAAATAAATTCCCGTGTTGGTGAACCGTCACCCCATACTTCAATTTCCGAAATCCCTTTATTTTCTGCTTCGACACATTTACGAATCAAAGCCGGGATGACATGAGAACTTTGTAGGTTAAAATTATCTCCAGGTCCATACAAATTAACTGGCAAGAGAAAGATAGAATTGAAACCATATTGGTCTCTATAAGCTTGTGACTGGACCAGTAGCATCTTTTTAGCCAGACCATAAGGCGCATTGGTTTCTTCCGGATAGCCAATCCAAAGATCATCTTCTTTGAATGGTACTGGTGTATATTTAGGATATGCACAAACAGTTCCAATGGCAATAAATTTTTCTATTCCACGTTGCCAGGACTTATGGATTAACTGGACCCCCATCATCAAATTATCATAAAAAAACTCAGCCGGATGTTCTCGGTTTGCGCCAATACCCCCAACATGTGCAGCCAGGTGAATGATGACATCTGGATTTGAATCAATTAGCATTTGATCAATTGATTTTGGATCAACCAAATCATATTCTTCGATTGTTGGCACAAAGATCTCGGTAGCACCACGTTCTTTTAACTTCCCAATAACAACTTTTCCCAGGAAACCTGCACCACCAGTAACACACACCCTTTTTTGTGACCAAAAATTACTCATCTAGATGATCCTCCTTATAAGAAACATTCAATTTCAGTTCATCAATACGAATAATCGGGGCTTCAATTATTCCATCGACCAATTCAATATTTTGCTCCAGACAAGTCAATTTACAAATTTCAGCAACATCACCTTCGCCAATTATTCGGACCGTATTAAATCCTAATTTGCGTACTTGTTGGATAGCAACTAAAGAACGATTTCGAATTAGACGGTAAAGACTCATCGAACTTTGAATGAAATCTAATGTCAAACTTGCCCGAAGTGCAATTCCTTCAGGCGTGATGATATATTTCAATTTCCGTCTTTCAGCTCGACGAACTTTTACATATCCTTTTTCAATCAGACGTTTGATGTGCCAGTTTATTGTTCCAACAGCAACACCCAATTGCGAAGCAAGAGTAGCCTGTGTTGAATCCGGATCGGCTGAAATCTTGTTCAATAGTTCAAGTTCGCGATGTTCATTCTCGGAGTTTATGTTTGTCATAATTCAAAATTCAGTTGCTGAATTATAAACCCGTACGGACATCAGGTCAAGGATTCACTGATTCGGATTCACAAACAACAAATTATTCTTAATGATTAACATCGCTAAATAATAATTACATAATGCTCTTAATACATTGCAGAAGCCAAAAATAATGAAAATAGGGAGCCCACAAACTCCCTATTTTCTCCCGTATAAATGAGGATTAATCACTAATCAATGGGAAATAAATATGCAGATTTTTGTCATTAAAATAAAAATTGATGATCACCAAATTCTTCTCACAATCGGGGAAAATATCAAACTCAAATGAATCCGATAATATTTCACCATCTTTATTGAATAATTGGATCGACAATTTTTCCTGCGATGTAATTGGAGTTAATTGAATCTCATAACCAGCTGGACCTATTGATTGTGAGGTACCTGAATAACCGATGAATTCAAGCGGTAATTCGGTTTCAGGATCCTTTACAATTACAACCATTCCATCTAGCGGTTCCCCATGCTCTCCAAAAACCTGGCCAACTACCTCCACAATTTCACAAGATTCTTCAGGATTCAGAAAATTAGAAAGGTAAGCTGGATTTTGTGTGTGATAGTTGAAAGTTTTGGAATTTTCCATACCTTTAGATTTGCTTAATGGATCTTTCGGGAATGGAATGGTTGATATTTCCGGAGTAGGAAATTTTATTGTAGATGACTGATTTGTTATTTCATTGATTTTTTCCAGTACTCCCGAAGCGACTGAGGTAGGGACCATTTTATCGATTGGAGGAAGAGAAGTTTCTTGTGTAGAAACAGTTTTTACAGCAGGTTCAGTGTGATCTTTTAAATTCCTTATCGATAAATTTATAGATAAAGGAATAAACGAACAAGCAATCCCTAAAATGAAGATAAATAGCAAAATTATCCAAAGTCGTTTCATTTAATTAAACACCATTCTCAAAAATAACTTTTCTATGATTATTTATTTGCAAGACCTGTGCCGAAATAAATTAATTTTTGCTATGATATACTAGCAAATAAGATTTCAAAGTTAATGGACAAATTAATTAATGAAACTCATCATTCAAATTCCTTGTTTTAATGAAGCACTGACACTGCCCGAAACACTAAAAAGCCTCCCAAAACATATATCGGGCGTCGACCAAATTGAAATTCTGGTAGTCGATGACGGAAGCGAGGATAATACCAGTGAGATAGCAAAACAAAGTGGTGCGGATCATGTTGTGCGCTTGAAAAAAAATCAGGGCTTGGCTGGTGCATTCAAAGCAGGTTTGGACGCCTGCATCCGGCTTGAAGCTGATATTATCGTCAACACGGATGCAGATAATCAATATTTTTCAGCAGATATCGAGAAATTGATTCAGCCCATTTTAAATGGTGATGCAGAACTTGTAATCGGAGATCGTGGGGTGGCAAATGAAGAGAGCTTTACCCCGCTTAAAAGAAAATTGCAAACCTTTGGGAGCTACGTGGTTTCAAAAGCATCCGGATTAAAAATACCGGATGCCACCAGCGGTTTCCGCGCAATGACCAGAGATACGGCACTCAAGACAAATGTGTTATCCAATTATTCTTATACCCTCGAAACAATCATTCAAGCCGGCAATCGGAATATCAGCGTTGCAAGCGTGCCAGTACGTACAAATCCACCCAGAAGACCATCCCGTCTCATGAATGGGATGTGGGATTATTTGTTGCGTTCCGGTATTACGATTATTCGGGCATATGCAATGTACCGGGCAATTAGAGTATTCTTTACAATTGGTTTAGTTTTACTCGGCTTCGGAAGCTTTTTAGCAATCCGATATTTTATCTTTTATGTTCAAGGGCAAGGAGCCGGGCATGTTCAGTCTGTAATTCTGGCAGCCATTTTATTGATTGTCGGGTTTCAGACAATGTTGAATGGTTTGCTGGCGGATCTGATTGCGAGTAATCGAAAGTTGTTGGAAGAAATAAATTCAAAAACAAATAAATAATAATTAAAGACTTATTACTCCCCGTCGTCAATCTACAATTAATTAGTCATATTCAATCTTATCAAGATTTAATTACGCTTGGGGTATTAAATATATATAAAAAGTAGCATTCTGAAAATAATTTATTTTTTAATTGCGCGGATTACTAACCCATTTCCATATTTATTTTCTTTTTTCAAATCGATATATCCAAGAATATTTGAAAAAAAATGTGACAAAAAAGCAAAAATCATTCTTATTTTTGGATATCTCCAAAATAAATAATTTAACTCAAACGCCAACTCACCCCAAACTGAATAAGAAAAATAATGCTTTTCTATCACAAAACCAGTACTAAGTAATTTCTCGCAAATTTCTTTATAGGTATATTCAGGACGAACATGATCAATCGTTTTAAAATTCAAAAAACCTGGTAAAAGACGAAAATTTAAACTATATCTTAGGGGTAAATGTAAAATTAATTTTCCACCTTTTTTTAAAGCTAATTGAATATTTTTTAATGCAGTTAAATCATCGTAGATATGTTCTAACACATCCATACTATAGATAATATCAAAAGTATCCGATAAATTTAACTCGAGAATATTTTTTTGTTCAAACATCACATTAGTCAGTGAATATGACTCTTTTATAATATTCGCCTTATTAATCGCTGAAGAATCAATATCTATTCCAATAATATTCCAATTTGGATATTTTCTGGCTAACCAAATATCAACATAAGCTACCCCACATCCAACATCTAATGTGTTTACTTTAGATTCCCTCGAAATATTCATTTCTAAAAAATTATTAAGGACATGTGCACTTCTAATTTTTGCGTTTATACCTAAAGGTCCGAAATATTTTATGAACGTTTGTGCAAAATAATTTTTAAAAATGGTGTGACTTTCATGACCTAATTTATAAAAATCAAAAAATTCTAGTTTCATCTGAGATCTATTTTCCAATAAAATTGACTAATAAAGGTGGAAATTCATCGATTTTTGTCGTATTTGTGAGGTTGAGAATTTTTTTATCTTCAATGCTAACTGAAAATATATCTAATTGATTATTTGTTTTGACACTTGCATATATTCTTGAAGAGTCATTATTCCAGATTGCATTTCCACTAAAATTGTCTGGAGTGACAGATAAATTCATAATTTCCTTGGTGTCAATATTAAAAACTGAATAATCAAAAACCATACCATGAAGAGTTCTGTATAATATAAATTTATTATCTGTTGAGAATACTGGTTCACTTTCTGCAGTAACGGATTTAGTCAAATTGATTATTTCTGATGTTACCAAATCCATTAGGAAAATATCCATATTTCCTTCTCTATCACTATCAAAAACTATCTTTGTTAAGTCACTTGATAATGAAAAAGTGCCATCAACACCCTTTCCAAGACTAATGTTTGTAAGGGTACCATCTAAACTAATTTTAAATATGTTTGGAGTCCCTTCTTTATTAGATGAAAAGTATAGTTCATTGCTGTTATTTGACCACATAGGATTATGATTTTGGGGCATATTTATTGTTAAATTTCTAGCATTCTTCCCATCCTTATCCATTATCCAAATATCTGATTTTGTTTCAAATCGTTCAAATGCAATCCACCTTCCGTCTGGGGAGGGAATGGGAGTACTCTCAAATACATGTTCAGATTTTGTCAAATTTTTTAAATTTTTACCATTTTTATCAAATGAATAAATATCAGAATTTGAGTCATTTGAATAGCATATAAGAAAAGATTGTAAGCTATTAGACCACACAGGTACCGAGGGATTCATTCCTAAAGGTGCTTCATCAATTATAAGTTTGTTTTTTTCTCGTGTTTCGATATTAAGAATCTCAATATTAATTGATTCATTTTGTTTTGAAATGTAATATATTTGGTCCCCACCACTTTTGATATTTAAATTACTTGTCATCGTGCAAGATGAAAGCAAAAAAAGCAAAAAAATTAGAAGTAAACTCTTTTTCAATTGATTTTCTCCCAAAAATATAGGCTATCATCAAATGATAGCCTATATTTTTTCTCATTAATTGAAGAATTAAGGCAAGTTGACCAAATTGAATGAATACATCGAATCTTTCATTAAGATATCAGCTTCTAAATTCGCGTATCCCACAACTGGTTGGCCACATTCAATCACTACTGAGCCATTAAACCTTGCATAAGTACCATTACTCCAGTCAGTGTCTGTATTTATATGGCCACGCGCCCCACCTTTAGTACCTTCATAAATATTGATGATACCATTTGCAGGTAATGTAGCTACATAAGCTTCAGTTCGATTTTTGATTGTGCTTTCGACACTATCTGAAGTATATGTGAAGGTACAAGAAGTCTCGATATTGGTTGTATTTTGGACTACGGTCGATGTGTAATAGCCATAGAAACCCGAATAAATCATAGGACTTGCTAATTTGGTTGTTGCATCAGAATTTGAGATTCCATTGAAAGAACCCGATTGGCTATCCAAATTTGAACCAGATATAGATTCCCCATTTGTTATTGCAACAATTGGTAATGCCGATGCGGGACAGCCCGTAACTGTTGTACTACTCGTGATAGATTCAATTGTTACTGAACCAAAGAAACGGGTATACACATTGCTATCATCCAAATCGCTTTGGTTATCAGATGCTGTTGGTCCATCATAACGATTTAGATTTTTATATCCATCAATCTTGTAGTCCACACTGACAGAACCTACAGATCCACTTGATACGACATTGTACGATCCTGAAGGTGAATAAGTTAATCTAACACATGCCGATGATGAATTTGGATTAGCTATCGTTAGTGAATTGTAATAACCAAAATATCCGCGCATATGGTTAGGTATATATGCTTTCGTTGTACCTTGAACAAATCCATTGTAGGTCATTAATTTGTAGTTTGTAGGAGAATGCTGATTTACAACTACTGCAACTTTTGCGTTTGGTGAATCTACCACTGCACTTCCCAAGAACCTAATTCCTAATTGGGACATTTCTTTTTGACTGACAGTAATAGATTGGTTTGGCTTAAGCGTATCGACAGCAACATTTAGAACTTGATTTCCCATGACGGTTCCATTTACAGTCGTGGGATAATAATCGATCGTAATTCCAGTTGCATCAGATCCCTCAGTGTTCATGATAATTATTTCAGTATAATACGTATAATAATTATACATAGCTACAGGAAGAAATACTTCATTTCCAGATTGTTCTGGAGTAATACCAGAATAACTAGAAAAGGGTGGTTGAGGACTAGTAGACCCAACCGGATAAAGCTCCTGATTTACTATAGCAGCAACTGGTTGTCCAGCACTTACTAAAGCCGAATAAGATCCATTTCCTAAACTGGTATCATCACGGACTTGAATTACCTTCACCGAAGCACCAGCATTAACATCGGTGAACGTTCTTGCCGCATCTGCATCTTCTGCTCCTGCACTATCATAATATCGAACGCTAATATCGGTAGCGCCCGAACCAATATTCACGATTTGATACGTCGTTCCCCATGAAAATCCTGAATATTGAGCAGATGATGTTGAAACGATTATCGCTACAAGTAACATTGAAATGATTATTGATAATTTGAACTTTTTCATATTTCTCTCCTTATTGATCTCTGATAATAATATCCTGAACTTGTTGTTGTTCCAATAATGCTTATGGATTATTTCGACTAATGAACATAAAAATAAGGCTCCAAACGATTTCAATAATTGTGGTAAATATTCTATTTATTATTCCTAAAATAATACCTAAACCAATTGGGATTGACTGGGAAAACAAAAAACCTGTCGTCAATTCTTTTAATCCAAATCCGGCAGGTAACAACATGCTCATGTAACCTACCAAACCTGATATTATTGAAAACAATATACCTGTTGTGGGAGATAAAGTGATTTCAACAACTGTCTTTACACTGAAATAAAATGAAAATCCTGCAAACAACCAACTCGTAGCATAGAGGAAAAACAATTTTAACCAATCTTTTGTGAGAAAATTTAATTCTATTGGTTCTTTATGAATTTTTATTAAAAGAAAATTTATTGAAGATTGAATTAAACCTCGTCTTTTAAAAAAATACATTAATAAGAACAAAAATACAAGTAAGATTATCCCAAAAATAATTTCTTTTTTAAAAAAACCCATGAATATAATTAAGACAAACACTCCAGAAAGACCTGTAAGTGCTGTTTCTATAAATGTAGCGAAAGCAATTTTTTTTTTGGTAACTGATGAATTATCATAAAAATAAAACCTGCTTCCAATATACCAGATAGGCAAAGGAATTCTCCTGGCAACAATAGAACCCAAAAAAACCATTAAATGCTTTGTTGTTTTTTCATTATTACCCAATTTTTTCATTATTGACAACCAAGCAATTGATATCATACTTAAGCCAATTGAATAAAAAATGAATGTTTTTAGGAACAATACAAAATTAAAATTCCATTCAACATTTTTTAAGCTATTTTTGGAAATAAACAAAGAGTATCCCAAGATTAGAACCACAATGAAAACCAGCAGTATGCTAATTAATCTTTTTATTCTTTTGGAATATATGTGTCTTTTAATAAAATCAATCATTTTTTTTATTTCTAAGAGCATGAAATAATCCAACAAACTTGTTAGTAAATACTTTAATCCCAACCATAAATAACTCAAAATCATGATGAATAATCAAATCTTCAAAGGAAAAACAAATCGCCCGGTAGATATGACCAAGCCAGGGAAGAATTGTAGAAATCCTTCCCTTATCGTTAGCTTTGTAACCCCAATACGACCATAGATATTGTGATCTAGTTAATGACTCCAAAGAATCCATATGTTGGTGATTCACAACTATATTCGGGGAATAGAATAATTTATAACCCATTTTATTTAGTCGAATTCCTAACTCATAATCCTCACCAACATTTTGGTTAAAGGAGGTGTCGAAACCTCCTATTTCCAACAAGATTTTAGTTTTGTATGAACAACAGACACCATATAAATACGGTACTTTTAATTTCATTGAATAACCAAAATCTTGTGAAAGGTGAATAGCTCTCCATTTATCAGATTTTGTCAATATCCTACATTCAATTGATCTACCCCCAACTCCAATAAAATCCTCCCCAAACTCGTTATAAATATTATCAATTGCTTGAATTAACATGGGTTCAGGTATTGCGTCGGAATCCAAAAATATAGTAATATCGCTTGAAGATAATTGAAGCCCCTTGTTTCTGGCTGATGCAACACCACTATTTTTCGGTTGTCTAAAATAATTAACTTTAAATTTCTGAATTATATTTCTTATATCTTCCTTCGATTCATCATCAATGACAATTATTTCATCAGGAATTTTTGTTTGGACAAATAACAATTCTAAAATTTTTTCCAGAAAAATTTTATTTTTATAAAAAGGAATTACTACTGTATAAGTCAAATTAACCATCATATTTTAGTGTTTCTTTTGATAAGTTTATTCAAAATCTTTCTGATTATTTTCTTGTTATATTCTTTGAAAATAGTCTCGGATACCAAAATCAATTTTGGCTCATTTGTTTGTTCATTGATTTTTTTGGAAATTTGATATAGTTTTGGATATTGGATTAATAACTCTCTATTAACATATATTGTCATATTTTGACGATACCACCAAGCAATTTCGTAATTATTCCAAATGAGAGGTTTTATAAAATCAATTTCTATAAAACTAAACTTTTGAAATATTTCATTCCAAAAACTTGGATATTGCTCATTAATGTGACCATGTCCAGATTGCCCAGGAATAGCAGCCGAGAACAAGATTACTGGCGACAGTTCTGTTAACTTCTTAATAAACTCAAATGATTTTTTTTCTGGCAAATGTTCAACAACTTCTAAACACAATAAAATATCGTACTTTTTATCATTTGGAAAATCTCTTGAGATAAAATCAAAATTCAGTTCTAGGTTTTCATAGGGTACAAGATAATCACTTTTTTGAAGATTTGATACATCGTAACCTTTAATATTTGTTACTCCATGATCCTGAAAAGCTTTTAACCACGAACCAATTCCACAGCCTATATCAACGACCGAATTGATTTCAAACAAATCAAATAATATTGGAACAAAAGAAACAGCAGACTTATATGAAATAAGATCGTGTTTTGAAAAAAAATCATTATCATAAATTACTTTTGTCACTTATATTTTCCTTATTATGCCATGGTGAAAAAAAAGCTCCCACACACCAAGAGAGTTTAGAAATAAAAATGGCTGGAAAAACGTAAAAATATTTCAATGCAGCTTTGTTTGAAAAAATAACAATCGTTCTTACTAGGGCAAAAATAACTGCAAAAAATAATATGGAAATTCGGTTAAATAACATTTTAGATATAATATTTTTGTCATTATATAAAATTTTGGTTGAAAATTTTCCTTGCAAAAAAGAATGTCTAACTAGGGCAATTAAATTTGACCTTTGCGGTTTATGAAAAACCCATGCATCAGGAGAAAAGATAATTTGACCAAGTTGAGATAATCGGGTCATCATTTCAAAATCTTCTCCTGATGGAAATTCAAACTTTTCATCAAATCCATTAATTGAAATAAAATGATTTTTCCTTATTGCTAAGTTTAAACTTGGTAATTGGGTTACCTTTTTATAATCTCCTGTCCACAAAAATGAATGAAACATTGACAAATTATCTGCGACCACCCAATACTTATCTATAAAGAATTTTACTCCTCCACCAACTGCTATAATATCTGAATTAATAAATGGTTCAATTAATTTTTCCAACCAACCAATTGGTGCTACACAATCCGAATCCAAAAATACGAGAATTTCACCAACAGAGTTTGTAGATCCAATATTTCTTGCTTTTGCAGGTGGACACTTTTCTTCAGTGTTTACAAATTTCACCTGTTTATATCGGCTCATTGATGACATTTCATCAACCCCGACAACAATTATTTCAAAATCTATAAGATTTGATTGATTGATTACTGATTCAATAGCTTCCAATAAGGTAGGAGATTTATAAGTTGGGATTATTATAGATACATTCATTTAATAAGATCTCGAAGATTTTCATCAAGAATTCCACCTATTTTCAAGATTGAATACATTGAAGTAAATTTCTTATGACCGTTTTCTGCGATTTGGAATCTTTTCTCCTTATTATCTCTTAATTCAATTATCTTGTTGGCAAAATCTGATGGGTTGTCTCTGTCGCAAAGAACTATCTCCTGCCCATTAATAAAGTGATTTCTTACAGTGGGACTATCACCAGACACCACCAATTTACCCATTGCAAGGCTTTCATATATTTTATTTTGGACCGTCATCAATGATTGAGGGGTTTTGCCAAAAGCTCCTAATACTATATCAGCATCACCAATAAATTTTTTAATTTGGTTCGGGTTTTGCCAAGGAATAAATTCTACGTTTGATAAATTATACTTATCAACTAAGTTCTTGCATTTTTCTAATTCCGGTCCTTCTCCAATAAATTGAAATTTGATACTTTTTTCTAAAGTCAGGAATTTGGATGCCTCAATAATATAAGGTACACCATGATTTGGGATGAAAGTGCCATAATATATTAATTTAAATTGATCGATATTTCTCTTGGATTGGTTTTCACAAAGAGAAAATATTTCTTCATCTGCACCTGTTGGAATTATAAAATATTTCATTTTCTTAAGATTGTAAGTTTTTATAAACCAATTTGCGTATTCTTCAGTATCAAAAATTAATAGATCAGCTAATTTGAGAGCTTTTTTTTCTATTATTTGCAAGAACTTGATGAAAGGTTTGTTGTATTTGTCTAAATTTCGTTCAATAGAAATTAAAGCAATCGACATAAAAACATCCCAAACAACTGGTTTTTTTCGAAATAAAGTTAGTATTTTTGCAACATGAAGATCTAATTGCCCAGGATATCCAACCATTAATATATCAAATTCTGGTAATGTAAAAAATTTTACAATTAATGAAAAATATGTTGATATGAATCTTAATAATAATCCAAGGTTGAACCAACCCTTTTTAACTGCATCAACCCTTTCATCAATATCATTCCAAACTCTTTTGTGGCAATATATGATTTTCACACCTTGTTTTTCTAAGCTTTTAATCATAATTTTATTTCGAGAATATTCTTCTCGATAAGTACCAAAATAACAAATAGTCAAATTATCCATAGGTTCTAATCCAAGTTATTAAACCTCTAGAGGCTCTATTTATCCACCTTAAAAAATTGGATATGATCTTGAAGATAGATTGATTCAAATCTATTTGAATCTCTTATCATTTGGTCCGTTAACCGAAAAGTGATTGGGCTATTTACTTGGCCTTGTTTTTGCCCTATAAAAATATAGTCGTAGCCTCCTTTTTCAAGCATTGCTAATCCAAAATCTGAAACCAGACCATTTTCCCACATTTCAAGAGCATCCTTTATGATTATCTTTTTTTGTTCAATGCTTAACTCAAAGCCATAATTTAATGGAGGCACATTTACTTTATTCTTTGTCAAATACGGTAGCCACCATCCCCCATCTGAGCCAACAATGACTGAATCATTAAATGCCGGGAAGAAATTTATAAATATCTTTGCAGTATCTGGCACATTTTCATTAATCCATTCCGCTGCTCTAAGATCCGGAAAAGTTGCTAAAGCGTAAGTCTTTGGATCAATATCGTATAACCTTTGGCGACCAAACCAAACAGCCAAAAAAATACAAGTTATGGCACCTGAATAATAAATCAAGTTTCGGAATTTTTCATTTGAAGGAATCAAGCTCCCAATGAAGCTACCCAAGATAATCGACGCTGGTATGTATAGAGCTATTAATAGAGCGAATCCGGTGATGATATCTTTTCCTGGAAGGTAAAACATGAGAGGAAATCCTGCGATGAAAGCTAAAATCCACCAGACTACAAATGATACTACCTTGCCATTTCTTTTGAATAAAAAATAAACCACAGCCAAAAGTAGAATACTCAGAAGACCTTTAGAAATGTAATTATAGAAACCTGACGATTCTAAAGTTGGACGAATAATTGAATTCATCGGGCTTGAAACCAGTTGGGATTGAGAAGACCGAAAAATCCCCGTAAACAACTCATCCATGGTACCCCCAAATGCATTGATAAACCACGGTAGAAATAAAAGAAATGATGCAGATCCTATCAAAATCAGATTTAAAACATTCTTCTTGATTTGATTTCTAAAATTATTTACCAATAATATTGGGATAAAAAGAACAAAGATGACTAATATCCGATAATGGGAGAATGCTATTCCCGCAACCAGAATGGCAGCTATACCAAGGTGTTTCCAATCTAATTTTCTTTCATCAAATATTTTCCAAAGAAATAATATACAAGGGAGTAAAATCACCTGCCCAAGTAATTGGGTGTACCTTCCCCAGTTTGTGTAGAAATTGGGCATATTTAAGAAAAAACCACCGATTAAAATTGCTACAACTCCTGCCCATTTATTTTTATTGGGAGTCAAATAAACAGCAATTGGATATAGAACAATGACGGACAATATATTAATAATCTGCCCAAATACCAATACGGCCTGGGCTGCTGACTCACCACTCAGCCATTGAAAATTGACTGCATTTGAATGAAAACCAAAATGGTATGTAAATCGGGGAATATCAGAATACGGTTCCCAGGATTGAAAAAGACCCTTATTTTCAAAAAGTAATTGAGTAATTAGAGTGTGCTGATAAGAATCTCCCCATAATGGCAATGGCAATGGTCGGATAATCCAAAACCGGATAAAAATTAAAAGCACAATCAAGACAAATAAGATGAGGTCTGGTAATTCAATTCGATGAAAAAATTCCTTCAAATGCGTCTTTGATGATGCTGGTTTGTTTTTAATAAGTCTGTAAATGAAGTAGCCGAGTGAACCAATAATTGGAAGAATTGCATAGAAAAAACCTAATTTGATTCCTACCAAATATGTCCATAAAAACAAAATTGGTGTGATTGATAAACTTATCCCGATAGAAAAGACAATCTTCTCAATAAATAATTTTTCTCTAAAATCAACATGAGCTAATGATAAGATGGTGTAACCAGGCAATACAAATAACAATAAGGATAATATTATCCAGACAAGCCATTTCGTTAGAAATAACTCCATGAGGCTAATCAACATTGGTTTTAAAGCGTAGGAGAGCGTAAATGATAATTGCCGTGGAAAACTTACACCATTTAGAAAACCTGCCCCATCTTCATAATTGGCCTGATCTGCAGACCCAACAATTACACTACCACTGCCCTCATAGTCAATCAATACATAAAAACCTGCCAGGTATGATTCGTTTGGTTCTGTAAAAACAAACTCATAATACCCTGCTGAATTTATTTTTGAACGCAAGATGGTTGACTCTGCGATATTTGTGACATCAGTTGAAGTGTGCCGCAAGTATAAATGAATTTCCCCTTCACCCATTTCTTCCGGTAAAAAATAGATCTTAATCGATTGAAGTCCATTATGCTTTGCATAAAAACTCTGTCCATAAGTCACACCATCGTATAGCTGGAGATCTTGGTAATTAACTACAGGTTGACCAGACCCTTGAACGAAAGAGCACGAATTTAAGAAAATCGTTGATAAAAGAAATGTGATAATCAAATATCTGATTTTCCAAATTCGATTCATATCCACCTAATTTTTGAAACTTACAGATTGCATCTATTGATATGATAAATTTTACCGCTGAATTCCAGAAAGAATGAATTCTATCCCCAACGGTATCAATCTTGCACCAATAATTTTATATATTCTTTCAAAACCAAGGTGAGATTAGTAGATGCTCCTAAATTTTCGTATTGGTTCATTCATCCTTAAGGTCGGGCTGGTTATCGCAATCCTTTTATCAATTGGTTCAGTTATCAATCCCAAAGGTGAGATCAGCCAAAGCCGGATTGATAGTATTGGAATGGGGACATCCACCCATCTGCGTGTTGGTATTGACGATTTAGGAAAAGCCTTTGAGCAGATGGAGGAAATGAATATTCATTGGATTCGTGAAGAGTTTCCCTGGTCAGAAATTGAACAAAATCCCGGGGAATATGTATTCAATTATGGAATTGGTGAATCCTACCGTGATTTCGATTCGATGCTTGCTTTAGCCAAAAGGCATGGATTAGAAGTTGTGGCGGTTCTAAGTTCCGGTCCGGTCTTTCTTTACCATAATTACCCGGATCAATCTGTTGATGCTGATGAGTTGATCAGTTATTGGGGGGAATTTGTTCAGGCTGTTGTCGACCGCTATGGAGATCAAATTGATTATTGGGAAATTGGTTCAGAACCTAATAATCCGCTTGAGTGGGGTAAAGTTATGTTTCCAACCGTTTCGGATGCTGTCAGCTCACCTTCTCCATTTTTATACGCCCGTATGCTAACCACAGCAGAGAAAATTATTAAAAAGCACAATAGTCATGATAAAGTCATTCTCGGCGGACTATACAATTCCTCCAATTCCGATTGCCAAACCAATCCTATTGCATTCATGGCCGATTTAGTGAATGCAGGTGCGTGGAATGATTTTGATATCATCGCGATCCATCCATTTTGGCAAAATAATCCCCCTGAAGTCTGGATGCAAAGAGGACCTTCAACAGAACTTTCTACAGGTGAATGCAAGCCAGATAATCCAATTCAAACAAATTTAGTTGGTGAGATTCGGAATGTGAATGAATTTGCGAAAAAACATGGCGGTAAACCAATTTGGATCACTGAACTTGGTTGGAAAGAGGGATGGCTTTCTACAATCGGTGATCAAAATGGGTTTGGTTCAGACCAGATTGAATCAAATTTTCTTGTCAGAAGTATTATTCCACTAATTACAGAAGAGCAGGTTGATAAGGTATTTTGGTACACATTTTTTGAAGATCCATCCAATCCTGGTTTTTCACTAAACACTCAGGGACAGATCGCGCTAAAAAATCTTGGCCGTCTGTTAGGTAATGCACGACCCTTAGGTCAGTTCCAGGAGTACAGTGGTATAGGTTCCCCTGATGAATTAGGTTTATTTGAATATCGATTCAGAAAAGAAGGGAGAACCATTATCTATGCTTGGGCTGCAAATGGTGGAGAAATCCCTTACCCCATCACATTGAAGAATCTGTCTGGAAAGAGCTATCGCGCTTATCCGATTGACACACTTGATTTAAGCGTAGAAAATGGTATGGAACTCAAAGTTGAAGATGACAAATCAATCACGATTTATGTCAATGAAATACCTGCGTTGTTAATTGAAGAAAAGTCAAATTTGATTTCCAGCATTAAATACAGAATTGAAGATGGGATGACGCGTTGGTTTAGTAATCAAAAAGAAAATGTTAATACATGGGTAGATCAACAAAAAAAGAAATTAATTGATAAGGCAATGAATTGGGCAGAAGAATCATTTTTAAACCTGTTAAATAAAGTTGTAGACAAGATTTCTGGTGATTAATATAATTTAGTAATTCAATAAAATTTGCTTTACTGCCCAAACACCTATAGCAATTAGAAAGCGTGAAGGAAATGCTAACCAGGTCGGCGAAATTTTTTATCATAATGACTATTTTTTTGTTAATAATTGGTTGTAAGACACTCTCTCCTTCTCCAACTGCAACTTCAACTATTAATCCGACTGTTACGGACACGCAAGTCCAATTACCCACGATCGAACCAACAGTTCTTTCTCCTACTGAAATCATCACTGAAACGCCTTTGAGCGATTTTCAGACAATAACTGTGCAAAACGTTAATTCTTTGACGTTAATGAATTCCATTACTCTGCCATCACAAGTCAGTATTAAATGGAGTCTGGATCAACAGTCCATCATTTTGAGTAGTTTTCAAGGATTCCGGATTTATTCATATCCAGAATTAAATTTGCTTTTTGAATTTAACTCACAGCCAGACGAGATGTTGGTAGATGTTTCTCCTAATGGTGCCACATATGTTCTCACACTCAATCAAAGCTCTCTTTTAGTTAAGAATTGGCAAACGAATGAAAGTCATACCATTCAAACCAACATTAATTTCATGGCAGGTGATATTTCACCAGACGGTACGAAAATAATTTTGACACAGCAAGATGAATGGGCTGGACCAATATTTGACCTGGCTAGCGGTAATCACATCACTACTCTGACAGGATTTGAAACTGCAGCACCGGTCTATAGTATTGTTTTTGGTGAAGATGGTGAGCAGGCGATCTGGCATGCACGAGCAACCATTCGGTTGAGCAATATTGCAAATAACACCATTAAAGACCCAATCTTCCATGAGGATTTTTTGACCAGTTACACTTTAAGCCCAAATGGAGTAATTTTAGCCACCTCAACTTTGGGAACAAAAGATAATTCAATCGTTCCCCTTGTTTTCTTTTATTCTGCAGAAAGTGGCGAAATGTCCGGTAGTCTTGAAATCCCCTCACCAGCATCTAGTTTGGATTTTTCACCAAACAACCAGTTGCTAGTGGCGTCTACTGGCAATCTGGTCACATTTATCAATACCTCGGTAATCTCTCAGGTGCATCAATTTGAAGGCGATCCAGAAAGGGTAACCGATGCAAAATTTTCTCCACATGGAGATGTTCTTGCAGTGAGTGGGGACAACCTTTCTGTGAGTTTTTACGCCGTACCAGCCCCATAAAATAAAAGAGATCCAAGTTTCAAGGGCTTGGATCTCTTAATAATCAATAAATTGAAGTTTTTATTTGGCAGACTGATATAAGTCGTTGACTGTGTTCCAATTAACAACTGACCAAAAAGCCTTAATGTAATCTGGGCGACGATTCTGATATCTCAAGTAATAAGCGTGTTCCCATACATCAATCCCAAGTACTGGTGTATGACCGAGCGTAAGCGGACTGTCCTGATTAGCAGTTGAATAGACCTGCAACTTTTTGTGATCGTCTAGTACTAACCATGCCCAACCAGATCCAAATCGGGAAACGGCAGCCTTAGAAAATGTATCCACAAATCCATCAAAGTTGCTAAAAGTCGCATCAATTTCTTTTGCCAAATCACCAAATGGCATATTTTTTCCACCGGGTTTCAGGAGTTGCCAAAACAAACTGTGGTTTGCATGTCCTCCACCATTGTTTCGAACAGCCACACGAATATCTTCCGGGATATCATTTAGATTGCGAAGAATATCTTCTATTGATGATCCAAAAAACACAGGGGCTTTTTCTAAGGCAACATTGAGATTGTTAACGTATGCGGCATGATGTTTTCCATGATGAATTTCCATTGTTTGCGCGTCAATTGCTGATTCTATAGCATTATAAGCAAATCCTAATTCCGGTAGTACAAATTTTTCTGTCATTTCGTAATCCTTTTCTTTTGCATCCTCAATAGACTCGAGGAAATATGATAAATTTTATGTTATTTATTATATTAAGACTTTTTACCTTTGAAGTCAATTAACGATATATAAGAGTTTCATTAGAAACAATCCATAAGCACAAAAATCTAATCATTCTCAAATAATTAATGTGTACATTTATTGAAAGTGTTAGATTTTTTACAATACTCTGGGAGTTTTATATGAAATGGTCATTTAAAATTGCGCGTATCGCAGGGATTGACGTGAGAATTCACTCAACCTTTTTGTTATTAATTGCATGGATCGGGTTTTCATACTGGATTTCGCAAAAATCAATTGTTGCAGTATTGAATGGGATCCTTTTCATCTTATTATTGTTCTTTTTCGTTATTCTGCATGAATTTGGTCATGCGTTAGCAGCTCGCAAATTTGGGATCGCAACCAAAGACATCACTTTGCTTCCAATCGGAGGTGTTGCCAGAATTGAGAAAATGCCGAAAGAGCCTCGTCAGGAATTACGCGTAGCGCTGGCTGGACCTCTAGTAAATTTAGTATTAGCAGTCATTCTCTTTTTCTGGCTTTTTATAAGCAATGGGTTACCCAGTATTAGTCAGCTTTCTTTAACAGGTGGGTCGTTGCTGGAACGGTTAGCCTTTGTGAACCTCTCGTTATTCCTCTTTAATTTAATCCCGGCTTTCCCCATGGATGGCGGCAGGGTCTTAAGAGCATTGTTAGCAACAAAAATGGATTATGCTCGCGCCACTCAAACCGCAGCAACTTTTGGTCAGGGATTTGCATTAATCTTTGGAATCATTGGTCTGTTTAGCAACCCATTTTTCCTTTTCATTGCACTATTTGTCTGGATCGGAGCCGGACAGGAAAGCAGCAGTGTTCAGATAAAAGAGTCCATCGGAGGAATTCCAGTTCGCCAGGCGATGGTAACGAATTTTCAAACGCTTTCTCCAACGCAGCGAATCAGTGATGCGATCACTGCCATCCTTTCCGGGTATCAGCAGGACTTTCCGATTCTAAACGGTGACCAGATGGTCGGCATTCTCACACGACCTGCAATCATGCAAGCAATTGCAAGAGAAGGTGCAACGATAAATATCGCCAGTGTTATGGAGAAAAATTTCGTTTCGGTCAATTCCGACGAAATGTTGGATGTGGTTATGGGAAAGTTGCAGACTTGCGGTTGTACATCTGTTCCTGTTTTTGAGAATGGCGCTTTAATTGGATTGATCACCATGGAAAATATGGGAGAATTTTTAATGATCCAATCTGCAATGAAACGTGCTAAACCAAATAATTAAATGAAAAGCACCACAGTTTTATTAGCTGTGGTGCTTTTTATATTTGATTTTTGTTATTAATCCGGAATCAAAGGCCAGAATTGATCATCCGGTAAGAAATAAAGTCGGTAAGCTTTTACCTTGTTGAGAATATTATGACACTGATCCATTAAATTTTGCGTGTTTTCAGGACAGCTTGATACTACCGGTATATGAGTTATCAGGTCAGCCAAAGAAATAGCTTCATTTTCTAAGATCACCCTGTGACGTTTGGCTTGCTCCAAATTAATGATCGCTTTCAGTTTTGCTTTTCCTGGGTTTGGTATATTTTGCTTAGGATTAGTGAATGGTGTTGCCCAGACCTCCCACCCAAATTCGGATTCTTTCAGGATTACCAAATCGTCGTTCAGAACCAATCCATCTTTTGTCACTTTGCAGACAGTGCTTTTTCCTGCTCCGGAATGCCCGGTAAACAGATAACCATTCCCGTTTCTCACTAATGCCGCCCCATGAACAAGAATTCCGCCACTTTCAAAAACCCAAAAAGCACTCGCAATCCGAATTATATGATCCACCTCTTGCATCGATCTGGCAGGAGATATTTGATACTCGGCAATAAACTCCTTGTACCTGATTTTGCCAATAATGCCTGACGCTTTCAATTCCCAATAATCAAACCCTTTGGTGAGTGTGGGTTCAACCCATGGGTCCTTATTCCAATCTTTTGTCAATACAAGTCGAATCGTTCCGTTTGAATTTGAATCACAAGACAAAAACCTGGAAAATCGGTCTTCCAACCGTTGAAAAAAATGAATATTTTCGGTTTCGATCGCGATTACAAAATACCCAATTTGGATCTTTATATTATAAAAAATCAATTCTCTTCCGTTTTTCTGGGAATATTTATTTTCATTGTAGAAAGAATTCCTGGGATCAGGATAAGCGATAAGATTATCTCGAGTAAACCACTTCGTTTCGCTGTTATCGTGATTGGACCAAAGGTTTCTTTCTCCCCATCTATCTGAATTTCGTGCAACTGATAATAATAGGTAGTACCAGAGATCACATTCCGGTCCAAGGTTTGATAATCTGCACCGCTTACCAATTCACCCTCAGCTGGGATCAGCTCTTCGTTCACAATATAAGTAAAAGGTCCGCCAGGATCTTCTGCACGATAGATAGAAAAACCAAGCGTATCCACCTCACTTGCAGTTGACCATTGGATTATGACTTGAGGATTAAAAAATCGCCATCCCCCATAACTCAATAAAGTTAATGAACACAGAAATAAAAACAAAGTCGGGAATCGATTAGGAAGCATAGTTAATATGCGCCTTTTCCAGAAAGTACAACTTTTATCGATTTCAATAGAATTTTTACATCCTTCCATAAGGAGTAATCCTTAATATAGTCCAACTCACATGCCAGCCGGTCATCGAATCCAAGATCTGCCCTTCCAGAAATCTGCATTGGACCTGTTAACCCGGGTTTTACGACAAGACGTTGGCGCTGATGATCTGTATACTTTTCCACCAACCGTGTCTCTTCCGGACGTGGTCCAACCAGGCTCATTTCACCTTTTAGAATGTTCCAAAATTGAGGAATTTCATCCAAACTCCATCGTCGTAGAAAACGGCCGACTCTGGTAACCCGTGGATCATTGGCATTTTTATGGGTGGAGTTTTCATTAATCAAACTATTTTGCTTGAGCTGTTCTTCAACCATTTGATCTGCCTCAACCACCATCGTTCGAAGTTTATAAAGCCGAAATGGTTTCCCATTTTTCCCAGCCCGCATTTGCGTATAAAAAACACTACCCTTGCTGTCGATTGCAATAAATACCGCTGCAATTCCCACGAATGGAGCACATAAAAAGATCCCAATTATAGATCCAAGAATATCCATCAATCGTTTTGTCGCACTTTCAAGTATTCCTGGCCCTTGCTCATATGGAGTCACTGTCTTTGGAGGAAATAGAAAACCATACAAAAGACCAAAACCTAAAGCACCCGCCCGAACGATGAGAAGAATCAGACTTGCAGCGATTATTTTGTTGTCATTTTTGAGGAGTAATTTGATAAAAGGTACAGCCGAAAGATAAAATAAAACCAGTGAAAAACTGGCCAAAATCCAAAGCCAATGCCAAAATAAACCAAAAATCAAACTCAATAAGAAAACTGCCAGAATAATGATCTGCCAGCGTTGGGATGCTGGCGTGTAAGTATCAGATAAAGCCTTTTCCGGTAGCCACCGCAGCATAAACGCCTTCCAATAACCAATTCCCCACTTACGTCTTGCATATTCGCTAAAATCAGCGTCATGCGAGTGATAAACCCTGGCCGTTGGTTGGAAGACAAGTTTATACCCTTTTCTGGATAACCGAAAAGATAATTCCTGATCTTCCACCGATGGGATGGGAAAGTTCTCATCAAAGCCGTTATTCTCCAGGAATATGTATTTTCGATATGCAGCAGAATAAGTATCAATAAAATCAATTTGCGGGAGTTTGGACATTCCCATATATTTATATTCAAATTCCTGTTGTACAAATCTTGCCACTTGATTATGTTCCTGGCAAAGGTAAGCTCCTTTAACACCCATGACTTCGGGATCTTTGAAAGGTTTATTCATTTCCAGGCACCAATTTGATTGAGGAATGCAATCTGAATCGGTAAAAAGGAGTAACTCCGATTGGGCAGCTTTTGCACCACAATTTCGGGCAGCAGCCGGTCCGGAATTAGCCTGACGGATTACACGTACACCAATCTGTTCACCAATGAACGCTGTCTCATCGCTCGAACCATCGTCCACCAAAACCACTTCATAATTCTCACCAAACTGAAAACCATCCTGATGAAGCAAGGATTGCAGACAGGCAGGCAATGATTTGGCTGAATTTTTGGCTGGAATAATGACTGAGAAAGAATATTGTGAATTCATCGCTTTGAATTACTTACGAACATGAATAATTGGAATAAAGATTGAACCGTTCATTCAAAAAATACTATCACACGATCAAATCAACAATTTACTCGAAACGTTATTCTTGTACTTCGGTGCCAGCATCATCACACCGGCTATGAGCAGCGGAGGTAGATTAACAATCACGTACAACAGGACTGCAAATGCGACCGCTGAAGATAACTCCACAGCGAAAGGAAGCAAAGCCAACTGTGCAAAGTAAGTGAAAGGTCCAATGTTACCCGGCATCAATGCTGGAAGTACACCAATATAGACAAATATGAGCACCAGCCCTGCTGCCTGCCACCCAAGTGAGAGCTTTAGCGAATTGAATAATAACCAGTTCGTCATTCCCATAACGATCCAGATAATGGTGCTCCAAATGATCAGTAAACCAACTTTTTCAGGATGTCGAAGCCAATTGCTGGCATTAATGAACAAATCCAGTCTGTCTGCAATTTTTCCCATCCAGCCTTTCCATACCCGACCGGCAAATAACTTTTTCCAGACCCACGGACCCAGAAGCACTGCAAACACGAATCCCAGCGATGCAACGATAGCCATCGTCTGATAGGTACCAATGTAATCCTGAACAATCTCAGGTAAAGCAGTCGAAACGACCAACATGGAGAGGACAAACATCAATAAATCCAGGTATTTCTCGATCGCAATTGAACCTGTGATTTCAACCAGATCCTGTTCTTTAGCCTGATGCGCCCATCCAATCCGAACCAATTCTCCGGCACGTAAAACCAGTAAAATATTAGCAGCCTGCCCGAGGAAATAAGATGTAACCAGGCGCGAAAACGGAATTTTGACCTTGAAATTTTCCAGCAAGAGATGCCAGCGCCAGAGTTTAAGTCCCAGACTGAGTGTAACACTCAGTACAGCGAGCGATATAAAAATTGGAGATGCGGAAAATAAAGCCTTGGCAAATAATCCCCAGTCTATGCTGCGGAAGGAGAGAAACAGCAAGAGAAGTCCAATCAGGATCTTTATGATTTGGAAGATTTTTTTACGGAGGTTAAAATCTTTCATTTTAAACACAAAAACTCTGAGAACTCAGAGACTTTTTCTTTACTTGAATGATTAATTTTGACAATAATTCACATCCATCCAACTCGGGTTGATTGAAAAATGCTCACGGGGTTGTACTGGTGGATGGAAAAGGTGTGTCGGTTGGTGGTAATGGTGTGAATGTCTCCGTTGGCGTCGGTGTAGCTGTTGGCGGAATATTCGTTGGCGTATGGGTGGCTGTTGGCGGAATGTTCGTTGGTGAGGGTGTATTCGAAGGCGTGTAAGTGAGGGTAGGAAGCGGTGTAAAAGTAAAAGTGGACGTAAAGGTTCGTGTGGGTGTCCGCGTATTGGTACTATGGGCTTCTTCGCGCGTTGGTGTGGGGGTGAATGTAGCCGTCGATGAACGTGGTACACCTGGAAGAAAGATGGACTGTCCCGGATAAATCGTGGTGCTGGTCAAACAATTCGCTTGTATGATCGCTTCCACGGTTGTGTTGAAGACATTTGCAAAATAAAACAAGGTATCCCCGGAGACAATGGTGTAAGTAGTCCAACCACCCGGCAAACTACAACTTGTGCTGGCGGTCGAGCCTGGCAAATCTGGCGTTGGCGTTCGTGAAGGTGATGTACTGGGTGATGGAGAAACCGTGCGAGTTCTGGTTCTTGTTACGGTCACAGTCGCGGTTACGGAAGGCAAAATCGTGAGACTGGGAGTAACAACAACACCACTGGGATCCGTTACGATGGGTGTGGTTGTGAGCGCAAGGACATGAGCTGCGTTCGGGACAAAGATATCTGTACTGGTGACCGTCGGGCTGATTTGGGCAGTTTTTGCAATGAAAGCCTGCACCGGAGTATGGTTGGGGAAAAACAAGTCCCGGTTATTAAATAGCCACCACCCGACTAACAATATGATCGCAAATATTGCCACACCTGCAATCTCCCAAATATGCGCAAAACGGGGTTGAAGACCTGGTTCTTCTGAAAACTCTTCCGAAATTTCATCTTTTTCATCAACCTGCGTGGTAGCTGCGACAACAGCCTGTTCTTCTGTTCTTAATTTTGGAGGAATGACTGCGATTGGTTTTGGCGGGTTCAAACCGGCATTTATGAAGATCGGGCAGGTAATATGTTCTTTTTCCAGGCAGAATTCACGCTGGTGCGCGATTGAGATCGGTTTGCCTTTTCCGGATCGATAACAAGCATGGCTCTCGCTGGCAAAAGCCAGGCGTGATTGATCATCATCCTTTAAACCCAATAATGGGCATCTCTGAACAGATGGCAAAACGCTCTCCTACTGGCCGCGCAAAAACCGCGAAAAACCCGTGCATATATTATGCCACAAAAAAAATTCCGGGACGAAAAATATAAAAATTGATGAGTTCAGAGGTAGAAACGGGCGGATTTCAGGAATTCGAGCTGCGTGCTGCCAAAACAATCTGAATAAGGAATACAAATGCAAGGATGAACCACAACACAATTTGCCATGTTTTGTCTGTGACCAGACCCATGCCCAAACAGAAAAGCAGTCCCCCAATATTGAGCTGAACCTGCTGTGTGGATTTGTCCAGCTGTTCCCGCAACCGGATGCCAAGGCGATGTGCCTCCCAGCGCGCCATGGAAACAACCACCAGCAGCCAGGCCAGCGCCAGGATCCAGATAAAGTTGGAGATCAGGGAAGGAAAATCAATCAGGGACATGAGAATTGGGGGAAATAATAATTTGAATTAATCATACTATATTGTGGAAAAGAACAGGAGAATAGCGAGTAGCTGGTAGCGGGTAGCGGGTAGCGAATTGATTATGAAAACTTTAGGGAAGAGACGGAGTTTTATGCAAACTAATCACCCATTGGGGGAGTTAATGGCCAAAGCTCTTTCCGCTTCCAGCCGAAACTTCGGCTCAGTAAAACCTGGTAATGCCGAAACAATGAGAGCGAATAACCGTGCAAATGATAACGCGCTTCATCGGTTGGGAAGAGGACATCCCAAACCAGCCCGAATGCCTGCCCGGGTTGATCGACCAGCGCAAGGGTCAGCAAAGATTTGAGCAGCCAATGTTCCCCGCCCGGATGAAGGTTCCACAGTGGCGTTAGAATGCGATCCACAAACCACAGTCGCAGGGACCCGGGCTGCCAATCATCTTTGAGCGCAGCCGGAAATTGGATCTGAAAGCCTTTTTCACAAGTTCGGCGGACAAAAAAGAAGGCACTTTGCAGGCGCCAATCCACCACCAGCTTACGGATTTGAACCCAATCCAGCACGGATCCATACTTTTCCAAAAGGCGAACAAGATCCCGATAGGAGTTCTGGTTCATGTCGAGCAGCCCATGCCGGACGATATGGGTGATCAGGTGCAGGAAGTTGAGCTCCGCGGAAAGACGCTCAAGCGAATTGCCACCCCAATCCGTGAAAAGTTGACGGGACTCCCACACCACGTCCATATCCATCGGGTAGGCTGCCTGCGACCAAAATGTCGGAAAAATGTGGCTATGCAGATCAATCGACACACCAGCAGCATTATAAAAAGCGAGTTCTTTGGGAGTGTAGCTGCTTTTCCGATCATAACCGTAATTTGAGTGTTTGGACCCCGGTTGGTATCCAAGGTTTAATATCAGCCGAACTGCCTTCGAAAATTTTTGCGGCTGAACCAGGAGGTCAACATCCCCCAATGGGCGGCCGATAGAAGGGTCGGGATACAAGTCCGGGATGAATGCCCAGCCTTTGAGCACCAGGAATGGGATTTCGGCAGCTTCCAAAGCGCTAAAAAGGGCATTCAGGTGCGGCTGCCAGTGGATGTATTGGGCGATAAGTTGATGTGTCATAATCATTGTTGGATTGGCAAGCTGTTTAGCTCATAAGCTGTTAGGCTGTTAAGAAAGAAATGGGATTTAGATAGCCCACAGGAAACTTGGGAACTTTACACATTTATTCAGTTTTGGTGGCTCTTTCGATTGGGGTGATGCTTCTGTTAAGAGAATTGATCATCTTCGTGATTTGGATTGCTTCATTTTGAAGTGTATTATAGTTTTCCTGTGATATCCAATTACGAAGTTTGAAAATCTCAATGAGTGTCATTGTTTCAAACAAAGATCCACGAGCAATAACCATGTAGTGCTTGAATTCCTTGTTGGAAAAACGACCTTTTCCTTCGGCGATGTTCATTGGAATGGAAGTACAAGCCGCTGTTAATTGATCGAGTAAACGGAAATTTACATTTTGTGTTTTTAGGGTCTCAGTAATTTCTATAACCTTATTTGCAAATTCCAGGCTTTTTTGCCATACAACCAGATCTTTGTAGGATAATGTGTTTGATGCAGTCATGAATATCCTTTTTTTTAATTGTAAATATTTCAGGTTTCTGAGTGTCTCACTTCAACAGCTTAAGAGCTCAACAGCTTATCAACTTAAGCGCTTATGACCTCATGAGCTGTACTTAACCCCTTCTTTACATGCTCGCACACATAATCGATCTGCTCATGGGTAATCGTGGGAAAGAGCGGCAGGGTCACCTCGCGGGCGGCATAATCCTCGGTGATGGGCAGCTCATGATCAATCGGGTAGCGATTCTTATAATAGCTAAACAGGTGGATGGGCGGGTAATGGATGCTGGTCTGGATGCCCTGCTCCTTCATGTACTCCTGGAAAGCCTGACGGTTTGCACCCACAGGCAGCAGGATCGGGAAGAGATGGAAGGCGGATCTCTCTTTGAACTTGGTGAACGGCACCTCCACCGTGGTCGCCAGACCAATGCGGTAAAGATAATTTGCCAGCCCGCGCTTGTGGTTATTATTAAACAGCTTCTTGAGCTGCTCAATCCCCAGCGCGGCATGGATCTCGTCGATGCGGTAGTTGTAACCCAGCGCAACCACATCATAACTGTAGGCGTGCCCCTGGTGACGGTCGTACGTCAGGGAGGTCATACCATGCGAGCGCAGAAAGCGCAAACGTCTGGCAATCTCATCGTCCTGCGTGGTGAGCATACCGCCTTCACCGGTGGCGATGTTTTTGTTGGAAAAGAAGGAAAAGCAGCCAATATCGCCGTAGGAACCAATGTACTCCCCTTTGGTAATGGCACCCGGGGCATGAGCGGCATCCTCGATCACAAAGATGTTGTGAGTTCGGGCAAAGTGATAGATCTCGGCCATGTCGCACGGGTAACCGGCATAATGCATGACGATAATCGCTTTGGTTTTGGGGGTAGCTTTTTTGACAATGTCGCGTAATGAGATGGTCGGTTTTTGCGGTGAGGTGATATCTGCAAACACGACGTTGGCTCCGGTATAGAGGACTGCGTTGGCAGTGGCGACAAAGCTCAGCGAGGGGACAATGACTTCATCCCCGGGACCAACTCCCAGCACCAGGCAGGCCATGTGCAGGGCTTCGGTCGCATTGGCAACAGCGATGGCATGCTTGCTGTGCATAAATATGCGGAAGTCATGTTCAAATTTCTCGGTGACTGCACCCATGGTGAGCCATTTGGATTTGATGACGTCGAGGACAGCCTGTTCTTCTTCAGGTCCATAACTTAGTTCGGTGAGCGGCACTTTCCAGTCCATTGATTACTCCAAATTTTAAGGATAAAAGATTAAACATAACAGAACGAACCCATAAATTAGAACCGGATTACAAATAATTTCTTAACTCGGCGAATCCAAGGGCATATTTGCTACACAGTATTCGTTTCACAAATTCGAATACAAAAAAAATGATGTTGCTTTTTTCGATGTGAAAAACTTTAAAAAATGGTGTTTTAAACATAAAAAGGATAATTATTTGTGCGAGATCAAGCCTTGAATTAAGTTTTGGTTTTCACAAAAAGTGATTAGAAAAAGCGGTGGAAAAAGTATAGTCCAACATCCGATTTATGGAAACAATATTTTAGTAATTTACAACCTATCTTTACAGGAAGATTTTAGGTGTGATTTTTAATTCTTTGAAGTATGTTTTGAGATGGTTTTGGAAAGGATTCGGATGTTTTTGGAGCTATATCCGGATGTTTTTATGGAGTAGAAGATAGCAGTTGGGAGGAGTTTTGGATTGTTAATTGGGTGCCGTCAGGAAGTTTTACCTAAATTTGAAAATTGATCAAAATCGATAAACGAAAGTATTTAATGATTAGTTAATATTGTATTCCGTACTTTATTAGTTGAAACCAATGTGATAATAATGAGGTTGGTTTTCCATACAATGATTTGGTGAACTCTTTACTAGGAAAAATTGGTCGAAGAAGTGAGATTATTATATCAATCGGTCGATCTATTAAGACCAATTTTCCAATAAACATTTTGTATTTTTTATTTTTTAATCCATCCTTAAGATTGCGAGCCGATGTAGTTAATCCAAATAACCATATTCGCAATTTATTAGGTTTTAATAAAATAATTAATTCTTCTGGAATTATGGTCTTGTAAACCTGATTTAGTATGACGCAGACAAAATAAGTACCTTTCATCATTCGCCAATTTATGGAATTCTCGATTACTTTAGTCCAATTGATTTCGTTTGAATATTTGTTTATTAATATATCCAAATCCTGATAAGATTTTAGAACATTTGAGGTCAGACCGTGTCTAATAATATGGCTAACTAAATGCATGAAATTATGCTCAAGGGAAAGACGGTATATTGAATTCCCATCCCAATCTGTAAAAAGAGATTTTTCTTTCCACAAATCATCCATTTTAATTGGATAGACTGGCAGTAGCCATGGCGAAGTAAAAACATGGGTATGGAGGTCAATAAAAACACCAGATTTACTTCTAAAATTTAATGCCAATGGTATTGTGTCATTAGTGTTTTTTTGACTTCCAGAAAATACGGATTTAGGTTCAACCATGTAAAAACCAACTTTTTTTAGTGCTGAGATAACATCTTTTAATTGGTCCGATTTAACCAGAATATCCAAATCACTAATACCTCGATCGCCTAGTTTTTGGTATAGATCCCCCCCAAAAGCCCATCCCTTTAAAACGATAAAAGGTATATGAACTTCATTTAGCTGTTCAAAAACCTTGCGAATATCATCACTCATCAAAATCCATTGGGCTTGATTCTTGAAGAAGTTGATGTTTAATTTTTCTTGATTAATATGCCCCTTTGCCTTTAATTAGAATCCAAAAAGTCTTAACAATAATATAAATATCCATCCAAATAGACCAATGGCGAATGTAATATTCATCCAATTGAACTCTATTTTCATAGGAGGTGTCTGACCTACCGGATACCTGCCACATGCCGGTTAGACCTGGCTCGACTTGTTTATAAAGTTCAAAAACATCCTTATAATGTGGTATTTCATCCTCTACAATAGGACGGGGACCAACAATACTCATCTCCCCTATTAATATATTAATTAGCTGAGGTAACTCATCCAAACTCGTTTTGCGTAAAAAACGCCCGACTCGTGTTATTCGGGGGTCATTTTTTAATTTATGAAGTTTGTCCCACTCACCACTAAGTTCACAATTATTTTTTAATAGATCTTCAAGCACCTCGGCCGCATTGGAAACCATAGTTCTAAATTTATAGATATGGATTATTTTATGGTTTTTACCAATTCTAGCTTGTTTATATATTGCTGGACCTTTTGAATCCAGAATTATTGCCAACCAAATGAAAAGGAAAAATGGAAATAAAATGATTGACCCTATCACAACCAGCAGCAGATCTAATATTCTTTTAGCAGTCTTTTGATAAGGATCTAGAAGATTTTGTTCAACTTCAAGCCCCAAAACACCCTGCATGTCGTGGGATATTAATGCAGAGCTTCCAATCCATTCCAAATCTGAAATTAAAATTAGCCTCTCAAAACCCATTTTTAAATCATATAGAGCTTTTTTTCGTAAAGTCACAGAGAATTCATTGGGTATTAAAATTGCTGTGCGAACACCAATATTTTTTACTTCTTTAAAAGATAAAAATGGGATTTGCCATTTTTGCCGATAGACTTCATCTACATTGCCATTTACGACCATAAAAGGACGCATTCCCATGTGAGGGTTACTTCTTAGGTATTGTAAAATATGCTGTCCTTTACTGCCAAAGCCCAATATAACAACAGGTGTACCCCAAATATTCATTCTTATTAAAATCCAACGTATGAATGTTCGCACCGTTGGGATTAAGAATAAAGCCAAAACATAAGTAATGATAAACAATGAACGAGAATAAGTTTCAGAGGTTTTACCCAAAAAGCTGAGGGTAGTAAATAGAAAAAATACCAAAGAAGTAGAAATCGTTAAATTCTTTAATTCATTAATTGGTGAAACACCAATTCCATTATATAGATCACGAATAGCATAGATTCCAACAAAGAAAATTATTAATGGAAATAGGTTTATGTATTTTTCTATTGTGACATTTGTTGATAGAGGTAAAATATTCCGGATAAAAACTGCAGAAAAAATCGAAATAAAAATTGCCAATAAATCCGATATTAGTAACGAAACAATCATTAATAATTTAGAATGACGATCGCTAAGTGATAATTTAATTGTTTTTTGAGCGATATCAATTTGAGAAATTTTGTCTGAGGTGTATTCCATTGGTTCCCCCAAAAAGAAATTATTAGATTTGAATAAAATTTCTAACTGATTTTACAATATTTTCAATTTGGAAATTCATTTCAGCATATCTCCGCCCATTTTTTCCCATTTCTAATGACAAAGCAGGATCGTTACGAAGTTTTTCAATTGCTGAAATCATTTCTGAAATTGACCCTGGTGCAACAATTATACCTGCATTTTCTTTTACTATAATTTTTGCAGCCAAATTTTCTTTTGGTCAAGTAAAAACCTGAGGGCGATTTGCTCACAAATAAGACAAGATTTTTGATGGAACAGAGAAAACAACTTCGCTTGAATCCATCGTGCTAATCAATACACTCGCAGTTGCAAGCACTTGCAGAAATAAAGTAAGTTCCAGGTAAGGTAATATGATTAAATTATAAAAATCATTTTCGGTAAGTACCAAAGATATACTTTGCTACTCTGTTTGTAAAAAAGTATATTACCTATATATCCAAATGGGTGAAACCAAAGTTGAACCATTAATCAAAAACTATTACCCAAGACTTAGCTATAAAAACTATGCCAATGACAATAAGATATTCATATTGACGTTCAGCCTTTGATTTGAACGCAAAAAAAAATTATACTAATGACTTTTCTTATAATAGGTGAGAAGAACTCGCATCTTTATTCAGTTTTCTCACTGATAAATTATATTTCGGTTATTATCAATATTGGACCATTTAACGGTTTCATTGTTAAAGCCCTTTTCAAGAAATAGAATTGTTTAGACAAATCAGAAACGAATTTTTAAATAGGTTAACGTCTTGAGTTTTGAAGAACCGAATTATTTAATAATAAAGTAAAAATAACGATGCACATTCTATATATAAATAAGACAATTTATAAAATTTATGATCAAAATTTTTCAATTATCAAGGTATTTATATCATCAATCTAAGATCATTTCTTAATTAATCGGGATTACTTTGAAGATTTTCTAATTTCTTTATGGCATCAGAAAAATTTTTATCTTTCGATATTGCTAATTGATAATTTTTTATCGCCATGCTTTGATTATCCAAAAAAAGATAAGTCTCTCCTAAGCCATAGTAAGCAAGCGCATTTTCTTGATTTACATTAATAGCTTTTTCAAAATTATCTAAAGCGAGACTATAATTTTGTAGATCATATAAATATATATTGCCTAATGCACATAGGATTGAGTAATTGTCAGGTTGTATAATTAAAGCCTGATCATATTCTATAAGCATCGCCTCCTCATATTGCTTATCATGAAAACTTCTAAATACCTCTCCTTTATACCAATGAAGATTGCTTTCATCACTTTTATTAAGAAAAACACCTGATTTTTCACTATTATTATAAATTTCTATTAACTCATTTTGGGTTTTATTTTTTAATCCAAATTGATATATTCTACCGAGCCGAAACCAAAGAGAACCTTCAAAATAATTCACATTATAGTTTTGTTGATAATATAATGCCTCAGAATAAATTTGTTGTGCCTCCAAATATTGATTCTTTTTTTCATGTACCCAACCAGAATTTAGCCACAATATCCAAGTATCAGAATTGTTTGGATTAAGATTTGTAATTTTTTTGAGGATGGGTAAAGACTCATAAATTGGATTATCTGAATTTAATAATCCAAGAAATGAGACTAATTCGTGATATTGGTAGCCGTCCCAATTGATAATTTCTTTTGCTATTTTCTCTTCCCCAAGTAACAATGCAACTTTATAAATATAAAACCTCGTTACGCTATGGCTAGGGTTTAATTGTAAAAATTTTTGATAATTAAGAAGTGCATCCCTATAATCCCCTAAGAAATATTTAATATGGCCTGCGAGGAAATAATCTTCATAAGAATCTAATTCTTTTGCGCCTTTTGTCAAAATACTCACTTTTTTATCAGAAATATTTTGTGAAGAGTTATTCATAGGAAAGGTATCTTGATCAACTACAACTTTTATAAATTGCTTCGTGGTAGATAATTTATTGAAGACAAAGTCTATCGACCTAATTTGATGGAAATAGGAAAGACTAGCTAGGCAAAAAACAAATGTCCAACAAAAAAGCGAAATCCAGGAATTAAAAAGTTTTTTTTTATTTTTCAAGTTTTTACATCTATTCCAAATTTTTTATTAATATAAGTAATTCTTTTTAAATTAAAACAAAAAGACTGAAAATTAATATGGCTTTTTTATATGAAACAATAAAACTTTATCCCAACCAACATAATGATTTTAAATATCAAATGTTCAATTATTTGATAGGAAATCGATCGGGGAATTTTTTTCATATTCAATAATTAAATTGTTTTCGATTTAGATAAATGACTATTTATACCCCTAGACCTAAATTAATTGCTGGTTTTACGGAAACTATCAGTTTGTGAAAAATATAAAGGGATTTTTTACGAATAGTAAGTTTATTTTAAATTATGAAACGATCAAATACATTTTATAATACTAATTTAACCAATAGAATTATAGTTGTCTATTTTTTAAATTCCAGTTTTAGATTTCATTATGCTAATTTGTCTCGGAACCCCTTATCACAACCAAAAAGGTTGGTTTATAAAGGAAAATATTTTACTTAGAAAAATTAATTTGTCCATTAATTGAAATCTTGGCATTCAACATTCTCAATTTGGATAATACTTTTTTTGGTCAAAAAAAATGAGACTTGATCTGCTCTATTCCATTATTATTCTAAATAATAAAAATATATTGCTTCAAACTTAGAATAATGATTCAAATTTGTCAGTTATTCGTTCGATATTGAAGAATTCTTGTGCATATTTTCGAGCATTGTTTCCCATCCGTATTAACGACTGGCGATCAAAATAAAATGATTTAGCATTGTCAACAAAATGAGTAACTTTTAATGGTGAGGAAACTTTACCTGCATCATTTTTTATAACCAAACGGGCTGCTAAGTTTTCTAATGGAACTGAAAGCAATAAAGGTCTTCCTGCGCACATATAACTAAGAACCTTTGAAGGAACTGAATATGAGCCTGCTTCTGAATTCAAAATTGACATCAGAACATCAGACGCTCCAAGCATCTGTGGGTAAACTTCAGCTGGTTGATATGGAAAAAGGAGTAGATTATCAAGATTTAATTTTTCTTTTTGTTCTTTCAACCAAACTATTGCAGCACCTTCGGCAACAATAACAATTTTTACATCGAGAAAGAATTTGAATGCAATTGATAATTGGATAAAGTATTCTGGATTATGTTTTAGACCTAAGATGCCAGAGAACAAAAAAACGAATTGCTCCTCAAGATTATGAGTAGCTGCCCATGGATTTTGTTTTGGAAAAACAGGTATATCTGTTAATGGTGCCCAATTTGGAATAATAGTTATTCTCTCTTTATTTACACCCCAATGTTTCATCAAAGGCACAAAATCATCCGAAATGAGGATCACTCGATCACTTCTTTTAACCATATTTTTTTCTACCAATGTGTAATAATTACTGATCAAAGTCCCAAACAAAGGTATTTTTTTAGTGAGTTCATGACGGGTTGCTTCACTTATGGCATCTTGTAACCAGAAAATAAACTTCGCTCCTACTTCATGACTGGCCTTCATTACTTGGCGTTGTACATCTAAAGGAGCATTTGCTGAAATTACTATATCAGGGTGTGAGGTTATGATTTTGGACGCAAGTTTTTGACCATGTTCAATTTCACAATTCCAGCGTTGTAAATATGAATATTTGGCAAAGGAATGTGATAGGTTGATCCCAGATTGTAAAAAATTGCGAGATGAAGGGAAAAAACCTGTACGCTGGATGGATTGAGTTGTCACACTATAAACGTACTCAATAAAATAATTCCGAGTCACCAAAGTTTTAGCTAATTGGTGAGTGAAAGGGTAACCACCGTAATCGTGTAATAATATTTTCATTTTTATATTTATTTGAGTTTGAAAGTTTTTTAAAACCCCACTAGCTTTTTGTAATTTCAATGTTTATCATTGTGGAAGAATAATTAGTTTTCCTCGAGCCTAACAATTTGGTTTGTCAAAAATAAGTATTAATATGCATATCTATGTTCATTATTTGGAAAAAGAACTATTCTATAGAATTGATAACGCACTTGAATGGTTATAACACCTGATTTGTAAACAAAAAATCTCCCTGAATAGCTATACCTTTTTTATCGTAACTAATGTTGTAAATCCCGGTTAGGAAAAAATTATATTCAGTTAAAAATGCAATTACTTCGAAAGCCTTAGTCTGACCTAAATACAATTCAACAAATGAACTTTCAACATAAATAAAAGAAAATGAAGATAATAGATTTTTACAACCTTGCAAAGCTTGTTTTTCAAAACCTTGGATATCCATTTTTAGTAAAGCAGGTCTCTTGATCTCTGAAATGCTCAAGACACCATCCAATGGTTTTACCTTTACTTTTCTTAATTCCTTTTCTTCAGTGCCTTTATACAAAGTGCTTTGAAGAGACGTGATCGGTAATAAGGATGAAGAGTCATCCGCCTTTGAAACATGGATTATCATTTCTTTTTGTTCTGGTCCTAATGCGTACTCATGTAAAGAAACATGCGGATCCGATTGAAATAATGATTTAAAAATTAACGCAGGTTCAATTAATGGCTCAAAAGAAATAATTTTCGCGTTAGGAAAATAATTGCGAGCAACCAAAGCAAACTGTCCTCGATTTGCTCCAACATCAACTATTGTCTGAAAATTTTTTAAACATAAAGTTGAGAACAAAATGGAGTGCTCTACACCAGCAGCCACATGTTTGGAGAATAACGCATTAATATATAACTTGTTTTGGAATATTAAAAATAATTTATGAATACTTTTTAACATGATTTTGTTTCCTATTCAATAACCCTACTAGAATTTCACACCATAAATTGTTTTCAAAATTTTTATGGTCAAAAAGAAATACAAAAAAATTTTATTATTTTTGCCAATGGTAATAATTTCAAATTAATTTTGTTGATTTTTTTAATCAAATTGAAAAATCTATTTTATAAAAATACGTTTCACTTTGAATTATTAGAAAACCAAAATTTCCTATGAAAGTTCTTAATTCGATAAATTTATAATGCAAATAGGATTCTCTTTAGAAAAATATACTTTACTGAGCGACCACTATTTTTTCTTTTTCATTAAATATGGTGTCGCAAATCTAAATAAACAGGATTTCTTCTATCATTATTAAAATAAGGGAAGATTATTTTTAAATATTTTAGTCACGCCTTGATCACTTCTTTTCATTGAAAACATCCCCATCTCCCAACCATTATAGTTAATCTATCTTACTTTTTCCGGTCTTTTATTTTAATTCAAAAACTTTAACAACTAATAAATAAAATTTAAGTGAACGCAATTTTAAAACGCTTATTAAATTAAAAGGATATTGCGTTAATCATATTTTTTTTTGGAAATTATATTCAATTGAATACAGCTAATCAGGTTTTAATTTTTCCGTTTTCCCTAAAAGAGATAAATTATTAACTTTCTCAAAGTAAAAAATATCAATAAGGAATGGAAACCAAAAATCATGTAAAAAACAATAATACAATCCTTGCTTACCATCAAGAAAACCAAATTTAAGAAAATACCGATAAATAAAAAGAAGAAACGGGCGAATTGTGCGAGGAAGTTTATTCCAAATATTTACTCTCAACCAATTTGTTGAACCAATTGAGCCAATAAGGTCTACTCGATTAGCTTGATTTTTTGTTAATAAATCAGCCTCAGCCTCCAACTGTGCAAGTTTTAAATGTTTCATTATCCATTCGGTTATACCTTTATTATACAAATGAAAAATATCCTTTTGTAAATGCCCTACCAAACCATTGACAATAAATCGTTCGCGTGCCCCTCCTCCTTCGTCAATAAATTGTACTTGCTGTCTTTTCATTAATCGTATTTCTGGAGATGGGTAATAACCCCCATGTCTTAACCATTTATCTAAGAAAAAAAATCTCCTCCTAATATAAAAGCCATTTTCTCTCAATAATTCTTGGGTTAAGAGAGATGTTATCTCTTGCTTTACCTCAATGGTTAGGCGTTCATCAGCATCAAGAAACAAAATCCAATCGTTTGTTAATTCTAAATTATTAATGGACCATTTCCTTTGTTCCGCAAAACTAACCCAATGGTTCTGCACAAAATTAATTCCAAGTTTTTTTGCAATTAACATTGTTTGGTCTGAACTATAACTATCTACAATAAAAATTTTATCTGCCCATTCGCCGATACTTTTTATACAATCTTCAATGTTTTGTGCTTCGTTATATGTAAGGATGATTATTGATATTGGGGTTAAAGCCGATTTTTCCATTTTTGTTATATCTTATATGAAAAGTGGTAATTGATATTAAACATTTTTATTATTAAATATGAATTTATTAATTTGACCAATTGCATTCGGAACTCCGTTTACCTAATAAAATATCTTTGTATGCCAACATCATAAGTTGCGATGTTCTTGTTTTTTCATAAAATTTTCTTGCTGTTCGATAGGCTGCTTCACCCATTTCTTTGATTAATTCAGGGTCAGAAAAAATTTTTATTATCGCTTCACTGATTTCATCTTTGCTTACTTGAACTTGAATGCCTGCTCCATTTTTGACAATGTCAGGATAAATGCATACATGCCCTGAAACAATAACAGGTATTCCTGAAGCCATTGCTTCTACAGCTGAAACACCAAAATTTTCACCTGAATATCCAGCAAGAATAAATAGATCAGTAAAACTAAAAAACATTCTTCTCTTTTCAGGATCTAATAAACCTAAAAAATGAACTTTATTTTCGATTCCAAGTGATTTTACTAAGGAACGTAAATATTGTTCATGACCGCCATCAGGACCAGCGAGTAATAGCTCCAAATTTTCATTTCGAGATAATGCTAGCTTAAATCCATGAACCAAAACATCTAATGCTTTCCTAGGGTGCAATCTCCCCAAATATGAAACAACTTTTGACTCAGGATTCAACTTGTCAAAAAATTCCTTTGAAGAAGATCGACTTGGTAATTGATCAAATTCATTTGTATCTATGCCGTTTGGAACAATGAAACTTGGCACCCTCATTTTTAACAATTTTTCCGATTCTATTCTCTCCATGTTTGCAGTGTAATGAATTGCTGCTGCATCGCGAAATCCATTTTTAAGAAAAAATTGGTAATATAACCATTTTTTAATATTTTTAATTCTTGTTCCAGGATAGTTCTCAGATATCAGAGATCCATGAGCACTAAAAATATAAGGAATGGAAAATTTCTTTGCATAAAGTACAGAAGGTAATCCTGGATAATTCCAAATAGATGCGATATGAACAAGGTCAAAGTTCATTATGTTTTTAGCAAGAAATTGGCTCAAAATAGGAGAATAAAAATAATTTGTATTTGCAACAACCGGAAAACGGAATACTTTAACTCCGCCTAGTTGGATTTCCTCATCTGGATTTATAGAATATCGATTCAAACCGTTGGCATTTGTTGTATATACTGTTATGTTTATTCCTAGATTAACTAATTCTCGACATAATTGACTAACAGCGCGAACAACTCCGCCATAAATCCATGCCGGTTCATATACTGGTGTGATATGTAAAATATTCATTTTTTTATCTCGATGTATAGATAAAGCCTTAATTGGAAAATTAATATGGGGAAATAATTATGAGAAATGATACAACCTGTAATCAATCAAAATACTTAAATGGCGGATCTGAAAATGACGAGATATATCCGTAAGTTCTATTAAAGTAATTCGAGCTAGGTGATAGAATTTTAATCAATCGAGCTGGATTTCCACCAACAAGAATATATTCTTTAAAAAAAGGTTTTGTCACAACCGATCCCATCCCAACAATACAATAATTTGGAATTATTGATCCTGGAACAAAGTTTACTCCAGATCCTATCATGCAATAATTTCCAATGGTTATTGGTTTTGTGGATTGAACACAATCAGTAACATTTATAAAATGGGTAAAAAAGTTTGATCTATGACCTGCAATAGTAACATAAGAACCGATGATAAACTGATCTTGAATATCAAAATAATGCCTATTTGTAATGCCACAATGGTCACCTATTAGTAAACATGGATTGTTGTTTCGAATTGTTATCCCCAATGGGTTAGTAAATTCCCAGGTCGATGTAAAAGTATTTTGAGAACCTATCACTGAATATTTACCAATTATGACCTTTGGAATATTCTTAAACCTATTTAAGTGGCCGATGATCACATCTCCAGAGATTTCCATTTCATGAACGAATATCCAACTAAATCCAATTTTTACTCCATTGCCAATTTTATATCCATAAACTTTTCGATAAACGGGTAATTTTATCCAATTAGGCATGAATATTAGTAAAAATGATAACCAATATTTCATCTTATTAATAATGAGGGCTAAGTTATTTTTCATTTTTAATCAAGTTCCACTAAATACTGATCTCCAGTGTTTTCCAATGTGTTTTTTAGTATCAATTTTTTTTCGAATGTAATTCCCATTAATGCTTTGCCAAAAATAGTACAACATTAAATATTTTTTTGCTTTATATTTTATCCCATACGATCTTAAGCTAAGATCGAGTTGTTTTTCTTCTTCGAGTGTGCGGTCTGCAAACGCAGTAGTTTTTTGATTTTCATGCCTTCTAAAAGCAGCAAGATAATGATCTAAATAAACGAATGTTTTTCCTTTGATTAACATCCGAAGGTATAAGTCATTATCCATTACATAATGAAGGTCATGGTTTATACCTCCAACAAGATTGTAATCGGTAACCCGAAAAAAGCTTCCTGGTTGAGAAACTGCGTATATCCCTTTCTTAGCAAACCAAGAAGCAGACGATGGCATTCTCAAAAAGCTAGTAATAATTCCTTCATGATTTATAAACGCTAGATTTCCAGCAAACAGGCTTCCGGTGGGATGCCTATTGTAACTTTCAGCAATCTTATTAAGTGATTTTGGAAGAAGCAGGTCATCACTATTTATCCACCCTGCTAACAGACCAGTTGCTTTTAAAATTCCGTAATGAATGGCAGCAGATTGGCCTTCATCTTTATGACAATAATAAAATGAAATATGTTTACTATAACGTTCAATAATAGTTAAACTTCCGTCATTGCTACCACCATCCAAAACGAATAACTCTAATTTTGGATAATATTGATCTAATATAGAAACGATTGTTTCTTCAAGATACTGACTTTGATTGTATGATGGAACAATAACTGTTATCTTTGGATAAATCATTTTTTTGCCTTAGAAAAAGTTACCATTGAATTAAAGAGCAAATTAAATCATTTTTTGGTAATTAATTGAATTGAAAAAACTCTGTTAATTGAATATTCTTTTCAAGTATTTGTTTGATATTTGGGTAGAAGATAATATATATAATATTCATCACAAATTCTTAAAATTATTTATTTTTTGGTTATACAATTTTTTTTTAGAATTGGGTCCTAAATTATAAAAATTAAGACAACCCGAATTACATACACAGCTTTCTTAGAAAAATTTCTTTAATTGTTCAATAACTATGAAAAGTTGTGTTTGACCAAAATTTTACTTGATATGGGAATTTTGAAATAAATCAATTTGCAAGATCTTAATTATGTTCAAATAATTTAATGAGATATTCAACAAAATTTTTGATTGTTTTCTTGCTTCAAGCCATTATTTATTTCTTTAATGTGAAAGTTATCAATTTCGTAGAAATTTTGATCGATTTTATATCGAAACGCTTGATTTAATCGGAGTACATGTTTCAAGACAATTTTTAACGACATTTATTTTAAGTTGTTTTAAATGATACTATTTTATCTGTCCTTTTTTGATAGGTTAGAGCAGTAATAAATACGACTAATCGTAATGCCCAATCCAATCGCATGCTGCTTCCAAAAGGTGAAAATAAGATATCCCAACCAGATAATAAAGCAAAATATATAACTAAAACAAAAAGTGGATTCAAAGTGCGAATACTGGAAAATAGTGACTTTAAAATTAACCATGAAATCATAACCCAGAAAGCAGCTCCTAATAATCCAGCCCATATCCAGTTTTGAAATAAATGGGAATGAGCCGGAATTAGATCTGAATCACCAATATCATATTTAAGTTGATCGAAACTAAAGTTATAACCCATATTAAGCAGCTTGTAATAATAAAGCCGGTATTGTGGATCCTTCGCCCAAGAACCATAACCAATTATGGGTGAGTTAATTATTGCTGGTAAAGACCCAAAAATTTCGATTCGCCCTCCAATAATCAAACCGAAGACCCCACTAGATTGAATTTCGTATTTAATCCTTGCAGTTTCGCCAAACCATCCTTTTTCTACAACCAATCCATATGTCTTAATAACTCCGAAAAGTAAACCAATAAATAGTAAAACTAAAAAAATTACCTTTCCAGGCCGGATAGATTTTTTAAAGAATCTAGTCGCCAGCTTTGTTTTTGATAGAATCATTAAAATTGCTGTCAGAAAAGTGAATGCTCCAATGGAGCGCGCATTTAAATAAAAGGAAAGACCACTCAGGCAAATCAGAGGAAAAAACCACCAATTCAATTTTTGAATATTGCCTTTTTGCGAAGATACGATAACTAACAACGCAAGTAATGTCAAAATAGGACCGAAGCCGAATTTCCAAGGTTCAGATTCAAAATACGATCCTGGTTGCAAAAACGGTTTGAATAAACCCCCTATACATACACCAAAAATATATATCTTTATTCTACTTAAATCTCTTGCTAGTAAGATGTACAGAGAAAAAAAAGATAATAAAAAAAAGATAATACTCGCCCACCCTCTTGCAAGATCTACCAAAGATGAACCGCGAATAAGGTCAGTAATGATTTGGCTTAAAAGCCATAAATAACCAAAGACTAAAATTCGATTAGCCCAGACATTTTTAAGAGAATTTCGTGATCGGGCAAGTAAAATTGGAAAAATAAAAGCAAAAATGATTTCCGAAATGTAAAGCTGCCCAATAACATTTATATAAAACATTGAAGAAATTCCTAACAGAAATAGCCCAATTTTAAATACATTTGTTTGGGTGTAACCAATTCTTTGAAGATTAACTAAGCCATTAATTGATGGATTCATTTTTTTTGTGCCTAAAAGGATTAAACTAGTTTTCTTATTTCTCGTGCAGGCACACCAGCAACACAAACATGTGGTGGAACGTCACGATTAACGATGCTTCCAGCGCCAACTATGCTTCCATTGCTAATATGTACACCTGGTAGAATTATCGCTCCAGCTCCTATCCAAACATTATTTTCAATATGTACTGGCCTTTTCAAATGTGTATTTCTAAATAAGTCATTAGTATAGACATCATGTGTTTGACTTGTGATTACAACATGAGAAGCAATTAGTACATCATCACCAATAAAAACCCCACCCCCACCCCATATGTGGACGAATTCTGCTAATGAACTTCTACATCCAATATGTACATTTTCTGGTTGATGAATAACAATATGAGAAGATAACATCGAATCTTCCCCCAAACCACCTAAACAAGCAGTCCAAAAAATATGTCTAAATAACCGAGTAATGGAGACTAATGGTCGTTTAAGAATTTTTTGAAAAAATCGCACCACCGGTACAATAATCATATCCGAAAAAACATATATGAATTTAGCAATTTTATTTTTATAAAGCATTGGTACGCTCCAATTTTTGTCTTAAGAATTGGAATATTTTTTCTCTAAATGGATGGCGCCACATAGTCAATACAAGCAATCCCAATGCAAAAAAAGCACTAACAAATCTAAACCACGATATTTCCATATGTTTACTAAAATTGAAGAATGTAATATAACCAATTGTAATAATTACACAATATATTATCAAAAGCTTGTTTTCTTGGGGAAACATTTCGGTGAATGGTATTTTGCTTTCATTGTGAAATGGAACGATTAATAATAACGCCTTCACGACCAAAGAAATTGCAAATCCAATTACAACCCCGATACCACCAAAAAAATACCCTAAAACTCCACTACCGGCAAATCCAATTATCAACCCTCCGATTTGTGATCGAACGTTCCAATTCAGTTTTCCGGTTCCCAAATTAATAAAAT
>PHBS01000107.1 GCA_002841995.1 Chloroflexi bacterium HGW-Chloroflexi-8 | reverse complement strand
CACCCTAATCAGGGAGAAGAGACTTATGACCGGTGAAATAAATTTAACAATCCACGATCTTCAAGGTGTAGCGAAAACCATGCTCGTTCCGCTTGCCTGTCGTGCCATCGAAACCATACGTCCCGATGCCATCATCCATGACCCTCGGGCTGTAGCGCTGTACGAAACCTTGGGCGGTAGCCGGGAATTTTTGCTGGGTATGAGCGAGAACGACCGGCTTTTTACTGTTATGCGCATGCGCCAGTTTGATACCTTCGCCCGTGCATTCCTTGCCAGGAATCCAGGTGGGTTAGTAGTGGATATTGGCTGTGGATTGGACACACGCTTTCACCGCTTGGACGATGGAACGCTGAACTGGTTGGGTGTGGATTTACCTGAAGTTATTCAATTACGTCGTCAGTGGCTACCGGATTCAGAGCGCTGTACCACGATCGCCCAACCTATGTTCGAGATAGGCTGGTTTGAAGAAGTCGCTCGTCTCAACAAGGCGGTCATCTTCCTGGCGGAGGGTGTCTTCCCCTATTTCAGCACCAGCGACGTGAAACCTATGCTGTTGGCGATGGCAGAGCGTTTCCCTGCCGGGGAACTGGTTTTTGATGCCATGGCTCCCTTTGTTGGATGGCTCCATCGGAGGAGTTCAGTCCTAAAACGCTCTGGGACGGAAGTCCGATGGGATGCTAAAAACCCAGCCGCGCTCGAAACCTGGGGATTGCGCCTCCTCAAACAGTGGGGTTATTTCGACGAACCTGAACCACGCCTGGGCGGTTTCGGGAAACTGATGCACCATATCCCACCGCTGGCAAATACCACATACATTCTGCACTATCGGTTAGGAAAGTAAGTCACGGATTTATTCCATAAATTCGATTGTAGGGCGTGGCCAATTGGTGGTGATGGATTGATATTCAACAGATATTCATTTTTGATTCTTCAATACCAATCTTTTAAAAACTTGCTCTCAAATCCATTCCTTCATAGAGATAAGCCACATCCTCTTCGTAGCCATTAAATAACAGAGTGGGTCGTCGTTGCAATTCGCCAATTCGTCGTTCTGTGTCCTGAAACCAGCGTGGGTGCGGTACATCCGGATTAACATTGGAATAGAAACCATATTCGCGGGGTGCAATGGAATTCCAGAAAGTTTTTGGGCGTTCAGAAACCAGTTCTATTTTAATGATGGATTTGGCACTTTTGAATCCATATTTCCAGGGCACCACCAGGCGAACAGGCGCACCATCCTGGGGAGGGAGTGGTTTCCCGTACATGCCGGTCACAATGGTTGCCAGTTCGTTTTTGGCTTCATCTATGCGCAACCCTTCGCGGAATGGCCAGGGAAAATTTGCCGTAAGACCAGGCATTTGTTTCTCGTCTGCCAGGCTTTCAAAGACAACAAATTGAGCCTCTTCTGTGGGTTCAACCAGGTCTAAAATTTTACTGAATGAGAAACCGACCCAGGGAATCACCATCGACCACCCTTCCACACAGCGTAAGCGATAGACACGTTCTTCCTGTGGAAATTGATCCAGAATTTCCTGCATTTGTAGAGTTATTGGATTTTTTACTAATCCAAAAATTTCCACCTGCCATGGGTCTGTTTTGAAATCTTTTGCTTCTTTTGCAACGAGTTCTTTGGTCAGTGAGAACTCATAGAAGTTATTGTACGTCGTGATGGATTCGTAAGGAGTCAGTTCGTCAGCCAGGATGATTTTTTCTTCTTCCGGTGTTGGACTTACGCCGGGCGCACAGGCAGCCAGCAATGTTCCAGTGCCGAAAATTGCCATATTTTTTAAAAACTGGCGGCGATTTAAATACAAACACTCAGGTGTAATTTGATCATTAAGATTTTTTTTCATTTTGTACTCCAATAAATGGTTTGCCCGTGAAAAGACTGCAACCACTAAAATTTCTTTTTTTAAAGATTATCAAGAATCTTCTGGTATCGAAATCAAATTTATAATGATTCCGTAAAGTTTTTACTTCTTTATTACCTTAACGAAGGGTGGTTTTTCGATCTTGTCTATGATGTTCCAGTTTGATGAAAAGTGCCATTTGACCCATCTCCATAAACAGATTCTCTATCGACTGATTTTCTTAAATTTGCTTATTGATGTGGCGGATAAAATTATTGACATCTTTGCAGGTTCAAATCCACTGGTTTTGCGCTGAAAGAATATGGCGAAAATGGATAGAATTTGAACCTTTACGTGAATTTTTGAAAACATTAATATTTGGTTTTCTTGAAAATCCGCCGGAAAAAAAGACTTCGGAAAATATCATTTACACAGCAAACCCGAAAGTAAGTCAATTTCTATCGGAGTTCAGGTATTGGTCAATAATATAATTCGATAAGAAAAAAATTGGTGATTACAACACCCAATACTTATTCCATAATCGCTTCATAGAATTTCCAATTGTGAATTCCTAACGAGTATTACGGTTTTAATTGAATTAATAGATACACGATTCACTTTTCATTTGCGATATTTTTATGCTTGAAACAGCCTATTCGACCACGCACACCATTCCCACTTTGACATCAGATTGGAAGGTTGAATTCGAAATGGAATAAATGTATATCGCTATTGCAAGAGGAGGCTCAATACTGACTTGAGTTCCTGACATTCCTCATTTTGTGACTTAAAGGGACCAAATATTGTTAGAATTAGAAGATCCTCAAGTGCAATAACTTTCTATGCACTTTATTCATCCACTCTTAAAAAGAGATCGCAAGTAAAATTAGGAGGAGAACCGATTTGACTACCATTCCATCACTTTCGCCTAATAATTATGAGCGGCTTAAAATAATGCTGTCTCAAATGCTCCATTTCAACGATATACCGGCAGAAGCTATAGAATTCATCCTGGCGGCTGCTATTCCGCGGCACTTCGAAGCGGGGCAGGTCATTTATCTTGAGGGTGAACCAGCCAATTTTGTCTATTTTCTTGAGCGTGGTTGGGTTAAGGCAACACGAATAACACCTGAAGGTCGAGAACAGGGTTTGCTTTTCTTGAATCCTGTTGAGATATTTGGCGATATTGCTGTTTTTACAGGTACGACCTACCCGGGCACAACTACTGCGCTGGAAGCCGTGGATGTTTGGCTTCTTCCTTCTGAGACGCTTCTGTTGCTTATTAAACGTTATCCAGATCTGGCATTTGCATTTATCCGTAAATTAAGCGAGCGTATTTTGCATTATATCGGACTTGTTGAAGATCTTTCCTTGAAAAGCGTTGAAGCTCGGCTGGCCAGCACATTGCTCCGTTACGCAGAACTACGCAATGAGCAACTGATTGTTCCGCGCCGCCAATGGACTACCTTTGATGAAATGGCTGTACGATTGGGGACAGTCCGTGATGTGCTCAGCCGGGCAATGAAAACGCTTGAGATTGAGGGTTATCTTAAGGTAGAAAAGCAAACTATCGTGATTTTAGATCTGAAAGGATTGTTGGAAAGAGCAAATCGTTAACGGATTATTTCTCTATTTAGGAATTCGCCAGAAATTTGGAAACAAAAATGGCGTACTTTTTCGATAATTCTGGTATTCTTCTCCAAAACGTTCTTCTAATTCGTGCGTCTCATGGATGTAGATGTATATGAGTAAAATGCTAAAAAAGACCAGGCTCAGGATGATGAGCACACCAGAACTCATCCAAATACCGATTCCTGAGTATAAAAACAATGCGCCGAGTGTCATCGGGTTACGTATATAGGCATACGGTCCCCGGGTCACAAGTTTTTGAGTGGCAACCATTGGGGCTGGTGTTCCATTACCGATTCTGTATTGGACAAGGACCGACCAAATCACGAGAGCAATTCCGTCAATTATTACGATGGGACCAAGCAAGTAGTTTATCCAACCCATGTGGATCAGTCCCCAATCACCACACAACCAACCAATCCCCACTTCAACTATGATCATCAAGAGTAAACCCAAAAAAAATAACGTGATAACCTGTTTTTTGAGCATTCCGCCAGCTATCTTGTGCTTACCCATTCCGGGATTCACTTTCTTTTTTTATAACTGCCTTTTGTAAAATTTCAAGAAAATCATTCAGCGGCACGCGATGTACGCGCGCTGCCCATTCCACCGTTAATGCTTTAGCGAGGAACATTCGCAGGGAATATTTCCCCACCCGTTGAACGCCAAACACTTCCATTACTTCGGCGATGTCGCCGTATTCCAATAAGATTTCGGAAATGCGTGTATCTTTGGTAATTTTCAAAGCGGTTTTCTCCTAATTTTTTCCAATTGCTAAAGAAGAGGAAAAGTTTTCCAAATTTCCTATCTTCCATTAACCAAATTCTAGTTTGCACGACGATGTATTGCTACGACTTTTGTCGAATTTGAATATTTTTGCTTATCACTTATGAAAGTACGATTAAGACGTTTTGATTCATTGGGAAAGATGTTGTTTTTGTGAGAACGACTTAAGTCGTTCTCCTGGCATTGGAAAGAACCTATACTCAAATCGGTTGATTTCTTTCACAACAATCAGGGAGTAAAAGTATGAAAACACTGTTTACCAAAATCGCATCCCTCCTTGCCTTTATTATAGGAGGAATGGCTGTTTTTGCAGGTGCGCAAGTCTTACTGGGTAATGATCCGGGATATTATGTAATTAACTGGCTTCCAATCTATAACTATACGCTTGGAATTCTGACAGTATTCATTACGGCTATATTTATCTTTATCAATAATCGATTTGCCTTGCATGCAGCCATTGGAACATTTAGTCTCCACGCGCTCGTGATGCTCATCCTGCTAATTGCTTATCGCGGTACCGTTGCACAAGATAGCATCCGAGCAATGACCATTCGATTGATAGTTTGGGCAATCATTTTGGGATTGATGTTCTTCCAGGCACGCAAGAACAAATCTTTGTAAAAATTAATTAATCCTCCTTTGTGCTGCTAAACATAAAGTCATTTGATAAAAGTCGTACAAAAAAATCTAGTAATGTTGTAAACGTTAAACGGTTGTTCTCTTTGATAAGGTGATGAGCGATGGTGCAACACAATGTTCCCGTTTCGGACGAAACTTTACGCGAGGTCATCCTGACTGTTTTCGCAACTGATAGCCGAACTGCTTCCGCAGACTTTCGCGTGGGTGTGATGTATGGTATTGCTCACCTGGCAGGGGTGGTTGATTCTCTGTCGAAACGTGATACGGCGGAAGAACTTGCAAAACAAGTGCAAGGCATCCGCGGGGTGGTTAACCGTATCGAAGCTCCTGGCGCTCCCAGCCCATCGCGACCAATCAATCTGGATTTATAAATTTAATAAGGAAGAGGTATTTGAACATGACAAAATGGTTATCGAAATGGTTACGTAAATTTCATCGTTGGATTGCTATCCCAACCGCTATCGCAATCCCATTGGCGGTCATTATCAAACTTGTGGGAAATCAAAATTTGGTTGAGACTTGGGAAAAATTAGATAAAATTCCATCCTTATTGATGCTGATCATGGCACTGAGCGGGGCATATTTATTCCTGCTGCCTTATATCGTCAAAGGGCAGCGCAAGAAGAGAAGCTTAGCGAAAGAAGAATAGTTTCTGGCACGCAGACTATTCCTTTTTCAAATTCCAAATAAGAAATTCAATACAGGGTTTATTACGAGAACTGACAAGACCTTTGATACTGGCTAAATTCCGAATCCACATTTAATCAGCGGTCAGGCCATACTTGTATATGATTCAACACATTGCGGGCATTTGTCGCTTGAATCAGGACTCGTTTATAAAGACATGTTGCCCAAACCTACGGTTTAAAAAATCATATTTAATGGACAGACGTTTTAGGTGCGTACGGCAGACGATAACTAATTTCGTTGCAATTTTGGTGGAAATGCCGCCTGAAACTCCACATTGTTTGACTAACTATCGCGCTACTCAGTTGCTCTATCGGTCAAGCATATTCTGGTCATTTCCGGAATTGGAATCAAGCTATATCGCAGCGTGGTTATAAGCCGTTTCCAGGCAGTGATACCGTCAGGAAAAGGATATCGATCTTTTTGATCATAATAATAAATGTCGTTTTATTCATCAGGGGTTTAATTGCTGAATATGTCAACCCGCTGTCTGGTGGAAGGTAAGCAAAGTCCAAATCTATCAATTGCAACCCTTGATCTCTTTGTATTTTAATCTTATAATATCGAAATCCGATATCGAAATGCGATTATAAAAAATGTTGCGTGATTTTTTCCTGGGTATACTGAAAGTTCACATCCTGTATCAAGCAAACCGGTCCCCGGTATTTGGCAAAGGACTGATGCAGGAATTAAGTCGCCATGGTTACCATGTCAGCCCTGGTACACTCTATCCTATCTTGCATGGGCTCGAGCGAGAAAAGCTTTTAAAAAGCTATCCCGAAAAAGTTAAGGGGAAAGTTCGACGCTATTATCAAACGACATCACGCGGATCTCAGGCATTATCCTATGCTCAGTCAAAAATAAGCGAGTTGGTTCAAGAAATCCTATCCTGATTTTGGAAGAAGGCAATCTTTATGGCAACATCCCACGATTCAATATTCAAGCAAATTAAGAATTTACCCAGAAATGTGTGGGCGGTAAGCCTGACGAGTTTTTTCATGGATATTTCCAGTGAAATGGTGATCAATATTTTGCCTCTATTCCTTTCCAATGTATTAGGTGTAAAAACGAATATTATTGGCTTGATAGAAGGGATTGCAGAAGCAACCGCGAGTATCCTGAAATTGTTTTCCGGTTGGGTCTCCGATAAAATCGGCGGCAGGAAATGGCCGGCAGTTATCGGTTACACAATATCTGCATTATCGAAACCATTTTTCTTAATTGCCAACTCCTGGGGGACCATCGCTGGTGCACGTTGGGCGGATCGCGTTGGAAAAGGGATTCGAACTGCCCCGCGAGATGCCCTGGTGGCAGACTCCATTCAACCGGGTAAGCGCGGTATTGCGTTTGGTTTTCACCGGGCAGCAGACACCGCCGGTGCAATGTTGGGATTGTCGATTGCTTTATTGATCACCTGGTTGGCGCAAAAACAATCGGTTACCCTTTCTGCCTCCACGTTTCGTACAATCGTATTAATCAGCATCCTTCCTGCAATTTTGGCAGTTTTATCGCTCGTTTTGGGTACACAGGATATTAAGAAAGAAAAGAATGGTACTTTGCCAAAGTTTGCATTCAAAAGCCTGGGAAAACCTTTTATGATTTTCATGATCATTGTGGCAGTTTTTGATCTGGGCAATTCATCGGATGCATTTCTCGTATTGCGTGCTCAGGAGCGCGGATTGAATATTTTGGGAATTCTGGGGATGTTAATCACCTTCAATCTCATTTACACACTCATCTCGGCTCCGGCTGGCTCACTGTCTGACCGGATTGGGAGACGAAAAATTATCATTGGTGGTTGGTTTGTATATGCAGCAATTTATTTGGGTTTCGCACTGGCCAAGACGGGTGCTCATATCTGGATTTTGTATGCGATTTATGGCTTTTATTACGGGATGGCTTATGGAACCAGTAAGGCGATGGTTGCGGATTTTGTACCGGAGGCTTTGCGTGGTACGGCTTATGGAACCTATAATGGGGTTTTGGGGTTGCTTGATTTTCCGGCTTCATTAATTGCAGGAATTCTTTGGCAAGGAGTGGGAACCTGGCAGGGTTTCGGTCCTTCAGCCCCGTTTCTTTTTGGTGCCATCATGGCCTTGCTGGCTGCTGTTTTGATGCTGCTTTGGCATCCGAAACCGTTAACAACACAAGCAATTTCGTAATTTAGGACTTCTGTTTTTGGACCCCGACCTGGTTTGGAAGGGGTCTTTTTTATTTTCTCCTTTCGAATCTGTAAACAAAAATCCGCTTTTCCTTTCAAAACTGTAAGGTTGGTACGATCTTGCAACTATATAGGTATCCACTTCAAAAAGAGAGCAAAATGTCGATCTTACCGCACCGTTACCAATTGCAGCAACTTCAGACCGAAACAGAATTGGAAAGCTACTTAAGCGTTTGTTTGGATATTTGCGACGCTCAAATGGGGGTTTGTTTATTGGCAGACCCGGATACCATGAACTTCCAATTCCAGGCAGGTGTGAATATCAATCCGCGTCCGGGAAAATTTCCCGATCAATTGGCCTGGGAAAGCATGAATCTTGATTCTTTGCTGGTGGAAGATGGCCAGGAATTGAATGAGCTTTCGCGTTGGCTGGAACAACCTATCAGTAATGTTCTTTGTGTCCCGATAACAGACAAGGAAAAAACCCTTGGAATTGTGGAACTATTTAACATTAAAAATCGGGTAAAAATTACGATGGTCGAGAAGATGGCATCACTGATTGCAAAACACCTGGTTTCGAATTACCAGTTGCAGGAGAGCAATCGCTGGTCCAGCCGCTTGCAACAATTGCTGGAATTTATTGGCAATATTAGCTCCTCTTTAGATCCGGATCAAATCTTGCGGATGCTTTTGGAACAGGTTTCGCTGCTTTTGGATGCAGAAGCCTGTTCTTTATTCTTAACAGATGAACGCAGTGGCGATGCCGTTTTGCATATTTCTTCACGTACGGATCACCGCGGCGTTGAAAATTATCGGGTTCCAAGTGGAAAAGGAATCATCAATCAAGTGCTGGCAAGCGGTGAAACCATTGTCGTCAATGATGTTAATGCCGATAAGCGCCACTTTAACGGTCTGGATGCCGTATCGAATTTTGAAACCTTATCGCTGTTGGCAGTCTCATTACGTTCTCATCGTATCGAGCTGGGTCGTAAAAGAGGAAGCACACGCAGCCGAATTATTGGTGGTTTGGAAGTCATTAATAAGATGAACGGTGAGTTCAATCAAATGGATATTACGCTTGCAGAAATTTTTGCGGGTCAGGCAGCCACTATTTTGCAGACAGCCACCATGTATCACGAAATGGACGAGTTATTCATGCAACTGCTGGAAAGTCTCATGAATGCTGTCGATGCAAAAGATCCCTATACCAAAGACCACTCCCGCCGGGTTTCGGAATATGCTGTAGCGATTGGGAATGAACTCAATTTACCTGCAGAATTAATTACACAGATCAGGTTAGGTGGTCTCTTGCATGATGTCGGTAAAATTGGCATCCCCGATAAGATTTTGCGGAAAGCAGATACGTTAACGCGGGATGAATATCACGAAATTCATCGGCACCCTCAAATTGGGCATCATATTTTAGAGAAAGTTAATATGATGGGACGTGATGTTTTGAAAGCGATCATCGAGCATCACGAGCGGCTGGATGGTTCCGGCTATCCATTAGGTCTGCGGGGAAATGAAATTTCACTGGTCGGGCGAATTGTGGCTGTGGCAGATGTTTTTCATGCCATGATATCCGACAGACCGTACCGAATGGGTAAAGAACCGGAAGAGGCATTTGCGCAGCTTTATAAGGACGCTGATATCATGTTTGACCGTCATTGCATCGATGCATTAAGACGAATCTATGACCGTGGATTGGTTCAGTTCGAAATTAATCGCTACAATTACTAGGAATAAAGCTACGATTTATTATTAACAAGCAATAAATATCAATTTTAGAAAAATAGCAGCATTTTTGCCGCTATTTTTTGTTATGGAATGGGTTTTATGAGGCGCTATGGATTAATTTAATAACAGCCAGTTGATATTATCCAATTTGGAAATAATCCTTCATTCTGAGAAATACCTGTACAACTTCCGGGTCAAAAAGGGTGCCTGAACTTTCTGTAATGAATTCAACCGCTTTTTCAATTGGCCAGGGTTTTCCATACGGACGATCTGAAGTGATTGCGCTAAATACATCAATGACTGCAAAAATCCGGGCAATAAGGGGTATTTCCTGACCTTTTAATCCCTTTGGATATCCGGATCCATCCCATCTTTCATGATGGTAAAAAGGAATATCCAAAGCAGGTCTCAGGAATTCAATTGGATATAAAAGGTCATACGCAATTTGAGGGTGCTTGCGCATTTCAATCCATTCATCTTCCGAGAGCTTACCGGGCTTCTGTAGAATTGAATCCGGAATTCCCATCTTTCCGATATCATGTAATAAAGCACCGCGTTTGATATGGACCAGTTCCTCAGATTTCCGTATTCCCATTGCCTGAGCCATGGTCATGGTCCATTGCATAACTTTTTGGCTGTGTTCGCCTGTGGTTTGGTCGCGAATTTCAAGCGCTTTTGCCCAGCCTTCGATTGTTCGGTCGTAAGCGAACAACATTTCGCGATTTGCTTTTTGCAACTTATCAATCAATTGAGCGTTTTCAATGGCAATTGCAGTTTGTTGTGCCAGAGCTTGAATGAATTCGAGCCATTCAATATCTTCTTTGATCTGGCCACGTTTATAAATCTCCATCGCTCCCAAGGTTTGACCTTTTGCCCGTAATGGAACGGCATAATAGGATTCAAATTTTTCGTCTTTGAGCAGCTGGAAGAAACTCTTCCAGCGGGTGGACTGGGAAATGTTGGCAATGAAGATTGGCTCATTGTTGATCATGACCGATTCGGCTGGTCCCGGTTGGATTGCGACAAGGGATTCACGTAAGTCCGCCTGGTAAAAGCCAATGCCATGCCCATAATCACTCACAATATTTCGGTCGCTGGATAATAGGATGTCTGCTGCATCCACATTTGTTTGACTGACAATTTGGCTGAGTAAAAAGGACATAATGTTGTGGGGATCAAAATTGCCAGTAATCATGCGGTCGATTTCACGAAGTGTGTTCAGCCTTTTGAGTTGGCCCTCTTTTTGTTCACTTAAGAATTCGCGTTGAATAGCATAAGCCGCAATTTCTGCCATTGCTGTAAAAATACGGATGTCATCTTCTGTCCAGGGACGAAATGCTCCGGCTTCGACCATTCCAACGACCTGATCGTCAACAATCATTGGCGCTATCATCAGGGAAGTAGCTCCACCGGTTAGCTTGATAAGTGTTGGACCTGGGTTATTGGGTACGTCGTTGTTTAAATAAACTTTTTTATTTGTGATCACCCAACCTGCAGCGCCGATTCCAATTTTTAAATGCATTCCGGATTGGATGCGGAAGATTCCTGAGCTGGGTGCATAAATCAACTCCTGGGATTCGTGATTTAGAATTGCCAGTGAAACGCCTTGAGCACCAATTGCATTCAATAAATATTGCTGGACAATTTCGTAAATCATTTCACGTTTATGCGTTGTCCTTAATGCCTGTGCAAGATCAAGAACACTGGTGACTTCTCTTTCACGTTGACGCAATTCAATCAATTGTTCATTGAGTTGCTTCGTTCGGGAGACGACTTTTGCTTCAAGTTCCTGATTCAGTGTCCGCAACGCATCCTGAGCTCGTTTCCGTTCAATGGCAACAGCGATCTGTGTGGATACAAATTCCAATAATTCCAGGTGATTTCGGGTGTAGGAAATTTCATTGTCGTTATACGTTTGAACAGCCAGCATACCGATTGTTTTATTTTTGTCGGTTTGTAATGGAACACCCAACCATTGTTGTGAAAGTTCCCCGGTTGGAATTACTCCATCTTTTTCCAAAATACGAACCCAATCCTCTTTGAGTAACAGGAGAGACTCACCTTTGTGAATGACATGTTCTGTCATACCATTCCCGCCTTGCCGCGGTTCGGGGTGAGGGCTGTACTCATCTTTAAAATACGGAAACTCAACCATGTCCGTTTCAGCGTCGTAAAGTGCAATATACAAGTTTTTTGCAGGAATTAGTTGATTTATAACACCATGAACAAAAGTAAATAACGCATCCAGATCTTTTGATGAACTGGCTGCTTCTGATATTAAATAAAGGGTGTTCTGAAGTTTTTCGAAACGTTTTCGCTCCGTGATATCCAGAATAACGCCAACCAACCCGGCTGGAGATTGATTATTATCCGTGTAGGTCGCTTTATAAAAGACAACATCCTGCAGATCACCATTACCTACATTGATTTGAGTTTCATATTTTTTGGTAGCAACCTGTGTAAATAATTCCTGATCGGTTGAATCCAGAAATTCGGTCTGATCTGTGGACCAGATATCAATTGTTCCTTTTCCAATCAGCTCCTCATTCGAAATTCCTAATAAGGATGCATATGCTTTATTGCAGCCCTCGTATTTTCCAGACTTATTCTTAAAGTAAACTGGGACCGGAATTGTGTCGATGACCAGTTGCAGGAATTGTTGAGAATTGGAGAGTTGAGCGGTTCTTTCCTGAACACGAAGTTCCAGGTTTTCATTTGCTTCTTTTAGGGCTGCATCTGCTAATTTTCGGTCGGTTATGTCCTGAATATAGTAATTGTATTCCACCAAGGTATCATCTTTTATTTGGTGAATATATGTAAAATCATATACCCAGCGGATACGGCCATCTTTCGTAAAGATCCGGTACTCCTCACCAACAAAAGCACTACCATCAACAAAATTAAGTTCACCATATTTGAAAACCGAGTCCCGGTCATCGGGGTGAATAATATTCTTATAGGTCTGTTTCCCCGTCAGGAATTCTTTTTGTGAGTATCCGAATTGATCAATATTTGGAGAAACATAAACCATGGTGGTTTGTTGGTTATTTTCAATGACTAACTTGAAAACAACTACCGGACCCAAGGTGAATAATTCACGTTCTTGCCCCAATATTTCTTCAGATTGTTTTCTTTGAATTGCCATGGCAATCTGAGTGGAGACAAAACTGAGGATTTCGACATCACGCTCCGTGTAACGAACATTTTCAGAATACGTTTGAATCACCAACGCGCCGATGATATCGCCTTGGACGGTGGTGAGGGGGATTCCCAACCATTCAATCGGTTGACTGCCTACTACAATGATTTCTCCAGCCTCTGTCAGCTCGTCCAGGATTTGTTTGTTGATGAGTAAAGGCTCACCACGATGAATTAAATATTCTGTTAACCCGCGCCGGACCTTCCTGTCACGCGAGCGCAATTTCTGTTTTTCAATTACATCCAGATAATCGCGTTCGTCAACATAATATGGAAAACTGATGAATTCAGTTGTATCGTCATACGTGGCAATAAATAAATTCGGGGTGGGAATCAGTGAAGAAATAATCTCATGGACGATCTTATATAAAGCTGGAAGATCAGTGGCTTTCCCGGTTGCCTGAGAGATTTGAAAAACGGCTTTTTGGAGTGCTTCACCCTCCAGTTCCCGTTTGGCTTCTGCCAGAGTGATCAGAAAGTATTGAGTTTGATTCCATTCAATGCATTTTTCTTTTATTCGAACAATCGTTTTGTTAACATCATCATGCAAAGCCAATAAAACTGTCGGCAATTCTTCTGGTGAAACCAAATTGATTTCAACTCGTAATCGATCCACAATAGCATGATTCGATTGAAATTCGTTGAGGTGAAATTCCGGAATATGATTGCCAACGATTTCATCATTAACAAAAAGCCAATCCCTGCAAACCGCATTGATATAACAAATATTTCGGCTCGAATCCAGAATCAAAATTCCTTCTTCAAAAGCCGAATAAAGCGTATCGAATAGTTCTACGGGAATGTTGTATAAAGTGTCCATCATCAACGATCTGCGGGCTTCAAAACATTACCCCAGCTTGAAAAATAAGTTCATATTTGTTTATACCTGATTTTATCGAATTAGAATAAGAATGTACTTACACCTTTCAATTTTATGAAGTGATATTGATCGTCAAAAGTAGAATTTTACGATAATGCAAGTAGATGCAAGTTATAAGCCTAATTCAATTGCATTGGCATTTTTAACCGGGATATGAATGTTCTCTTCTTCCAAATTCTGAATGGAAAAATCGACTTCCAGAACTGGGGGCAGCCTGAATTTTTTCCAAAGATCATATGCCAGGCGATCGGGATCAGTTTTTACATTCTGACGTTGAAAATACTGGCAAACACGGACAACGTCTCTCTTGAAAATCCGCCAACTGTTTGGGTTTTGGGTTGGGTCAATAGCCTGTGGAAAATCAATAATGGTAATTTGATCGTCCCAAAAAAGAATATTAAATGCTGACAGATCGGCATGAATACGTTGATTGGCGAGCATTAATTCGATATTAAAAATAACCCGATCGAACAAGATTCTGGCGAGATCAGGAGGTAAAGAGATTTC
>PHBS01000106.1 GCA_002841995.1 Chloroflexi bacterium HGW-Chloroflexi-8 | reverse complement strand
TCGTAGAGCTGTAAAAGAAACCGAAGAGTTATTGAAGCTCTGGAGTCTACCTCCTCATCAACTAAATTCTACCTACACAATACCCAAATTACTTTGGCTAAAAAGGCATAGACCCGAAGTCATAGCGAAAACCAATTATATTATTTGGCCAAAAGACTACCTTCGTTTTCTTTTTACCGGCGAAATAATGACAGATATGACAGAAGCTGGGGGAGCCGGTCTTTTAAATTGGCAAACAAACCTTTGGGCGGAGGATCGATTGGTGGATATTGGATTGGACCCAAAAATCCTGCCTTCCATTAAACATCCTGAGGATGACGGAGGTGTAATTAGAAAAGAGATCGTTTTAAAATATGGGATAAACCCGAAAGCGAAAGTTATTGTGGGGGCAGGTGATGTTCTGGCACTCATATCGAGTGCACCGCCGGCGATAGGCAGAGTTACCTGTTCGCTTGGGAGTTCTTCCATGGTCTTCAGCCCAATGGACGCTAATAAAAAAATAGTTGACCCTTTGAACCGGATTTACACCTATCCTCTACTGGAATACCCATTGTTAGGAGGTGTGTCATCAACAACCGGAGCTGCATTGAAGTGGGCTTGCCAGACTCTATTTCCTGAACTGGAATTTGATCAGGCAATTGAAGAGGCTTTACGGATTCCTGAAGGTTGTGACGGATTATTATTCCTGCCTTTTCTTTCCGGTGAACGAAGTCCGTTTTGGAACGACCACTTACGCGGTGGTTTCTATGGTTTGACACTTTCCAGCTCAAGGGCAGTCATACTACGGGCTGTTATGGAAGGCATTGGTTATAGCCTGAAATATCTGATCGATATTTATAAATCCCTGGGAGAACCCATTAAAGAGATTGCAATTGCTGGTGGAGGTGCAATAACGAAAGGATGGCCGCAAATAATCGCAAATATTTGTCAGATTCCAGTGTGTATTTACACAGGTCAGGAAACTGTTACCCATGCATTATTTGCTTATTCTTGTAAGGCGATGAATGACGGTCGATCGTTCAATCAGGCACTTTTACAAACTTTTGATGAAATGGAATGGATAGAACCAAATTCCCATTATAAAGAAATTTATAACAATATTTATGAGCGATACGTCAGGATCGCAGATTTTCTACATCAGAATATTAAATAAAGAATTTTACAAAAAATTTGAAGTCATTTTAGGAGTAGCACATGTCAGGAAAAATTAGACGCCTTAATCGATTGTTTGTTGGAAAAGAAAAGCATTGTTTACTTTCCCCTTTGGATCATGGGGGATGGTTGGGTCCGGTAAAAGGGTTGGATGATCCTACCTGGATTGTAAGTGAAGTAATCGCGGGTGGGGCAAATGCACTCCTGGCATCACCAGGTTTTCTAAAGATCGTTGCACCAGTGGTTCCTTCCAATGTTGGGTTGGTTTTGCGAGTAAGCCTGACAGCAGGACTTAGCAAACAAGGTACACAGGAAACTCCAATAGCCACAGTTGATACTGCCATTCGGATGGATGCCGATGCGATTGTGGTTTCAGTTTTCTTCGGTCGTGAAGGTGATATCGATATCTATCAGTGGCTTGCAGCTATGATTGAAGAATGCCGTCCATATGAGATTCCCGTGATTGCAGAAATGATGCCGCCAGAAAATGTTGCTTATGATGCGAAAGCAATTGCCCATGCGGCCAGAATTGGTATGGAAATTGGTGCTGATGTCATAAAGACAAATTACTGCGGTAATGTCGATGCATTTCGCCAGGTTGTAAAGTCCGTACCCATTCCGATCATTGTTGCTGGTGGACCCAAATCAAGTGATGAGGGTGACGATGCTACAGCAAAAATGGCAAAAGATGCCATTGAAGCTGGTGCGATGGGCGTCGCAATTGGCCGGCGGGTATGGCAATCGGAGAACCCGCGTGAAGTGACACAAAAAGTCGCATCAGTCCTTTGGAGCTAATCCTTAGAAAATCGAATAGCGATTCAAACAGAGATAACAAACAAAATAATTTATTCCCGATGGATTATGGAAAAACCATTACCCATTGGGAGTAATGGTTTTAAAAAATAATTACTTATTATCTTTTTAAAATTATAATGTTATGATCAACCAATTAAACAAGCCTGAATAGGATGGAAACATGCAGAATAAAAAAGGAATCGTAATTGGTATCAGTGGTGCCAGTGGATCAATATTGGGGATTGAGGTTCTGCGTGCATTACGCGATTTTGAGAACATAGAGACTCATCTTGTGGTTACAAAACTAGCGACCCAAACGATTCTCCATGAAACAAAACTTTCAATGGCAACTGTCCATCGAATGGCTGATTATTACCATCCTATAAATAGTTTGTCGGCAACCATCGCCAGCGGATCCGTTGATCTCATGGGGATGATTGTTGTACCTTGCAGTATGAAGACACTGGCAGGCATAGCCAGTGGTTATTCAGACAATTTATTATTACGGGCAGCAGACGTAAGCATGAAGGAGAGAAGAAAATTGGTCATTGTACCGAGGGAAACACCTTTCAGTGGGATTCATTTACGAAATCTGTCCTTTTTACATGACCAAGGCGTGGTTATCCTTCCTGCCATGATGACCTTTTATCATCAACCAGAAACCATTCAGGATATGGTCGATTATTTGGTTGGAAAAATTTTGAGTCAATTTGACCTGGTATATGGGAAATATAAGCCTTGGGAAGGAAAATTGGATTTATAACCCAAATGCTTATGACCCCTTATGAAAGAGTTTTTGCCAGGCTCAAAGGGCTTCCAGTTGATCGGATCCCAAATCTTTCTATTCTTATGACATTTGCAGCAAAATATATCGGTAAAAGCTACGATCAATATGTGAGAGATTATCGAATATTGGTAGAAGGGAACATGCGTTGTTGCATGGATTTTCAGATTGACATGCTCAGTGTAATTTCAGATCCAATGCGCGAAACCCATGCATTTGGTGCGGAAGTAGTTTTTCCGGTAGATGGCGTTCCTTATGCACAAGCCCCTTTCATCAATTCATTTAAGGATATTGAAAATCTTTCATTAAAAGACCCATTAAATGAAGTTAGACTTTTTGATCGCGTTCAAGCCATTGATTTATTTAAAAAAGAATGTGCAAATGAATACCCAATCCTTGGTTGGGTAGAAGGTGCTTTTGCCGAAGCGTGTGATTTGCATGGAATTACTCAAACAATGAAAGATTTATATGAAGCACCTGAGCTTTTGATTGATTTGCTTGAAATTTGTACAAGCCAGGCGATTGTTTTTGCAGAAAGCCAGATCGATGCTGGTGCAGATTTTATTGGAATTGGAGATGCAGCAGCATCGCTCATAAGCCCCAAGATGTATCAAAAGTTTGTTCTACCTTACGAACAACGTATCATTCAAGCCATTCATGCAAAAGGTGCCTGGGCAAAATTACACATTTGCGGAGATATCACTTCATTATTGCCATTATTAACTGAAACGCAAGCGGATATGATTGATGTGGATTATCCGGTTAATTTCAATAATGCAATCCGGATTTTTGGTAAGCACATTTCTGCCTGCGGAAATTTTGAACCTTCCAAAATTTTATTCCTGGGGAATTCGGACGACGTGCAAGCAGCAGTTAAAAATTGTGTTGCGGTTGCCGGAGACAACACAATGATTGCCCCCGGTTGTGAGGTACCTCGTGATACACCAGTTGAGAATTTGAAATCAATTTCGAAAACTTTATGGGAAATTGCCGAACAACAGATCCATTAAAATATGTTGATTTTGTAAAAAAAATTTATTCTCAAGGGGATAATTTCAAAGGGATTACTTTTAGGGGTAAGTTTTAATCATCGGGACATCAATATTAATTTCAGGGCCAAAGAATTTGAATATAACAAGTTCTTCCTTCCCAGTATTCTCAATGATTATTGGATGCATGGCTCTTTCATGTGTGATCAGGAGTTCTTCTTTCTCAAAAACACCTGATTTAATTTCAAGGCCATCGAATAAACCCTGCCCTTGCCAAACCAGGATATTATAAACACCTTTGTCCAGGCTTTCATATTTCATTGAGGGATGAATCATTAATTTTTTTCCGCTAAATTTCATTGTATTATAAAAAATCCAAAATTCCTGACCACCATCCTGGATTGAATCAGAAATTAATTGAGGTGTTGTGTGGCGATTTTCATAAAAAAATGGGTCACCACTTAATTCCCAATTAATTTGATCAAGTATTAATGCTTCTCCATATTTCAATTGATCTTCCTTTAGCGTATCTTTAAACAGATATGATTTTGGAACGATTGATCCTGCTGAGTAAGCCTGTAAAATCGCGAAAACATCCGAATCTTCCTGTAATTCAAGAGTCAATGCAGTTCCGGGGGCATGTGGGATACCTGCGGGCACATGAAAACCTTCCTCTGGAAATTGTTGATAAGCCCGGGAGTATTTTAGAATTCGGTCATCTTTCCATTCAATCAGGGGCGGAAGGAGCAAGGATCGATTTTCTTTTTGGGCAACATAAGGATGAACGCCAAAAAACGTTTCAGGGTGTTTACCCATCTCTTTCCCTACGGGAAAATAATATGCTTCTTCTTTACTATTTCTACCTATTAATTTTGCATCCTTCTCTTGATGGTGAAAATGAAAAGCAATCCTGTCACTCATATCAAAAATCTTTGGTAACCTTTTTAATCCATGATGTTTGTCAGCATAATCCTTGCCCATCATCTGTTCAGGGATCAACTCGATTGCTTGTTTGAGTGTGATATGGAGATCACCAGGTAAATTCAGGTAGCTAAGACCTTCATCGGGTGGTCCGATCTGGTTATCTGCCTTGGTTGTTGACCCTAACCACCTTTCCGAAATCCAACCACGGTCTCCAACCTTCGTTTGATGCTCTGACAAACCGAGTCGCAACCCCGAAGGCATAGAATTTCTAGCAACCCATGTTGGCAAAAGTCGAAAAATACCACCGCAGTTTTGATATTCTTTTAGTAGATTTTCGCGAATTTCAGAATCTGTTTTCATGCCAATCAACAATTTTCAAGTGAAAAAATCAATTTCCAGAAACCAGTGAAAAGGTGACACTTTCATTGGAAACCAATGCTCTAGTGAAGTTTGCCTCACCATCCAGATTAGTAGGGTCAGTTTCTATTTGTTTGCCATTCTCAACGACGATGAATTTGTGCCCTGTTTTTTCATCCATCATCCGGACTGACACAAATCTCTTAGTAGGTGAATTCGTAATCTCAAGTACTTGTTTCTCCTCTTTCCAGGTGAACATTGTTCCATCATATAAATGAAAAATACCATCCTGTCCGGGATAAATGAAAATCTTCAAATTATCTGATGGGAATTGCATCTTTTCATTCGCTGAATTGTCAATTATCAGGGGTGATGGATCCAGCATGGGGATGATTGCTCCTGCTCTTGTAAAGACAGGGATATGATTTATTTCTGCCCGACAGGATATTTCATGACCACCAATAAACAAAGTTCCGGTCCAAAAATCACGCCATTTACCGTCTGGGAGGTAAACAGGTCTGGTCCTGCTAAAACTGTAATGAATGGGTGCGACCAGTAATTCGGAACCAAAACAGTACTGGTTTTCACATAATTCATCCCAAATGTGCGAATCTTCGGGAAATTCCAGCGCCATTGCACGCATAATCGGAATACCCGTTTCAGATGCCTGGTTAGCAAAAGAGTAAATATAAGGGAATAGATCGGTATGCAGTTTCGCATATTTTCGATAATTGGTCAAAGTTTGTTCGGAAAATTCCCAGGGCTCACGCTTACCGGCTCCATGCAACATCATGATTGGAGAAAATGCACCTAATTGCGTCCAACGTATAGTTACCTCATCCGTTGGATTTCCGAAATAACCACCAATATCGCAGGTCCAAAATGGAAAACCAGACACTCCTGCTGTTTGACCAGCAATTATCGCTGTGTGCATTCCACTGTTCAGGGAAAAGTCGGAAGATTGGTCTCCGGCCCAAATGACAGAATGTGCCTGGGAACCATGCCAACCTGACCTGGCAAGCAACACGGCTGGTTTATTATTTTTTTGCATCGCTTGTAGTGTTATTTCATTGTATAAGACTGGGTAGATGTTATGCATTTCTTTTCCGGATTGTCCATTGTGGAATATGACGTTTTCCGGTACTTGTTCACCAAAATCCGTATTGAAGCCATCCACACCAAGTTCAATTAAATTGCGAATTTGCTCCTGCCACCATTCAATTGCTTCTGGATTTGTGAAATCGATGCAAGATCCTACCAGCATGGGATTTAACCCTAATTGGTGAATATAATTGTTGCCATATTCATCTTTCAGGAAAAAACCTTGTTCTGCACAGGCATAATAATAATCATTAGGATCATGCTCATTATTCACAGCCATCCAGGGTGTAATCCACGTCACAACTTTGTTCCCTTGCGAATGAATAGTTTCGATCATTTTTTTTGCATCAGGAAATTTGACTTCATCGAATTTGAAAGTGTGATAAGCAGTTTCCCATCTGGCATCAATCAATTTTACAGATGAAGGCAGACACAAATCTTTTTGTTTTTGAATATCTTCAAGGATGCCTTCTTGATTAGCGGTTTGCCAATCACGTGACTTCCAGGGTCCAAATACCCATTTGGGAGGCAATACTGGCCTACCGCATATTTTGGTATAAGCAGAAAGAATTTCTTTTGTTGAATTCTCAACGAAGATGGTAAATTTCAACGATGAAGCTGGATTCCGAATGGAGACGATATTCGGTTCATCTGGCGTTGCCATTTGAGCAATACATTTCTCATTTGTATCAATAAACAATCCATATCCGTTACTGGAGATATAAAATGGGATGGGAATGTAGGTATAACTTGCGTGAGCACCATCTTCTACCCACAAGGTAATTCGTTTTCCGCGCTGGTCGATAGAATCAAATCTTTCTCCAAATCCAAGAAAATGTTCATTATCTCGGGCATTCAGGTCAATTTCGACCCACTCAATTCGATCCTGAATTGGAACTAGATCGACAAAAATGGATTGATTTTGAATATTTATTTTCATTAAAGAGGTTTTTATTCCGTTTATAAATAATTCAAGACTAATCGCATCCTGACTTTTTTCTTTAATTTCAAAATGGGTAATTTTTTCCCAACCATCCTTTTTTGTGCGAACTTTGATAGAAAGCAGTTGAAAAATTGTGTTTCCATTATCGTTGTCTACCAATTCAATTTTAAAAAGTGAAAAATCAATAGAATTTGGGACTATTTTTAAGCTGTAATGTGCGAAAATTAAATCGTTTTGCATTTTTGTATTCCACCTTGCCATCAATTGATTTTAAATACGCCATTCACGATGAATAATTATTTTCAATCTGAATCTGATTAACCATTTCCATGAATTTCTGCCCATAACTGACATAATTGTTGAATTGGTTGTTGTGAGGGCTGGCATCATCAGTTTTGTGATGGATAACAGATAAATGTGGTTCAATAGAAAAACCACCATCATACCCATTTTTTAGAAGATCTTTCACAATACGATTTACCTGGCCATCACCTTCACCTGGAAATGTATACTTCAGCTCTGGAAATATTCCACCTGTTTCAGCAATCAAAATGCAATCTTTAATATGGACATAATCAATAAATTCACGAACATTTTTGTAAAATTCCCAGGAGTTCTGTTTTTGATATGGGGGAGAACCAACATGATGATCCGATCCAACTGGGTTACCTGTATCAAATACCAATCGTAAACTTGGAGATTTTATAGCTTCCAACAAGCGCATTGTGTGTTGAAAAGATAGACCACCATAATTCATGCAATTCTCATGAAGGTAAATAATGCCTGCTTCCTCACATAAATTTACGAAACTCTGAACTTTACGAAAGATGATTTTTTCCAGTTCAGGGCTATCTGGTTTTTCATCTCTGGCGATACCAAAGCTCATGCCCCGAATAAAGCGAGTTCCTGCTTTCTGCATACGTGGGATCGCCCTCCTGAGAGCGTTGAGGCTATTTTCATAATCAATCTCACTTCTTGGGTGTGTACTCCAATTGGCGATGGCACTACCAAAACAACTGATTTTGATCCCGTGCTTTTGAAGAGAATTGAGAAAGAGATCAAATTCAATATCCGGGATATCAGTGATATTTTGCTTATTCACACTTCTGCTCTCTATAAACTGCCATCCTAATGCTAAAGTGGCATCGATTTGTTCATTGACGGATTCGCCGGCTTCGTCTGAAAAACCTGTATAAAACATAATCCTCCAAAGAATTCTTATTTTAAATTGAAATGATTACCGAAATGACTTTGAAGCATCAAAGGGGTTGGATTGTATTTTTATCGTTTGAATCCGCGAGTTTTTTACTCTTTCCAGGATTTCATTTTTATATCGTACCGCATCTATCGGAATTTCGACCGGTTGATTCAAGAAACTGGACAGCATGATGGCATTGCTTAGTTGAAGCTGGTTCAATCCTTCTATCGCAGGAGCTATTAATGGATCCTGATAAAGAATAGCATTTGCAAAGTTTTCAATCATGAGGCGGTGCCCTGGTGTACCATGGTGAGTAAAAGAAATATTCTTTTCTTCGTTTTCGACCAAATTATATGGATTGGGTGAAAACTGAATTTCATCAATGGATGAAGATTTGTTATGCCAAAAAGTAATTTTCTCTTTTTCAACCACTAATTTTCCCATTTCCGCGGTGATTTCTAATCGGTTTGTACCAGGGGATTCTGCTGTAGATGTGATGAAGTGACCAATAGCTCCATTTGCATATTCGAAATATGCCGTCACTTCGTCTTCCACCTCAATATTGTGGTATTTACCCAATTTTGCAAAACCATAAATTTTTTCTGGCATCCCAACAAACCACTGTAAAAGATCCAAATTATGTGGACATTGATTCAACAGTACCCCCCCGCCTTCTCCACGCCAAGATGCTCGCCATCCGCCGTTATCATAATAAGTTTGAGTACGAAACCAATCTGTGATAATCCAGGTAACCCGCATTATCTTTCCCAGAATCCCTTTTTCGAGCAATTCTTTCACAGACTTCCAGTAACCAAAAGTACGTTGTTGAAACATAATTCCAAATTTCAAATCTGGGTTTTTTGATAAGGCGATTTGATAGGCATCTCTCATTTTTTCGCCGTCCAACACATGAACTGCCAAGGGTTTTTCCGTCAAAACATGAATACCGCGCTGAAGGCAATCAATTGAAATTGGCGTATGAGCCTCATGCGGCGTGGCAATGATTACGCCATCAAGTTCTATATTGTCCAGCATATCCTGGTAATTTGTATAAAATGCACACCCAAATTTTTGAGAAATTTCCTCTGCACGGTCAGAGATCAGATCGCATACTGCAACAAGCTGAGTTTTCGGGATAGAAGCGATATCCCGGGCATGTGAACTTCCCATTGTACCAACCCCAATAACCGCCAACTTTACCTGCTTTTCGATCATCAAAACCTCCAAATCTTCCAGAATAATTTGTAATCATCATTATATTATCTTTTGTGCATTTTCGACATTAAATTTACGTCATACTTTAACTTGTAAAGTGACACTTGAAAACAAAAAATAAAATTGTTATTATATTTTAATCCCCCATCTAATCTAATAATTTTCGGTTTGTGCCACCCAAAAAAGAGATTAAGTTTTCATTTTAAATTAATCATAAATTTAACATACATCTTTAAAAGTGTTTTTGACCGATTTTAACTTTGATCTTTTTAAGTACAGGAGGTGCTTGAACATCTTTTTAATTATCGTCAATTGAATCAATCAATAGGAGAGAAAAAATGAAAATAAAGCCATACTTTTTAGTAACATTGTTGACAATTCTTGTAATTTCAATCTCTGCATGTTCAACCCCAACGGCTGTACCTGAAACGCAAGTTCCTCAGGAGGTAGTACCTACAGCCGTACCAACTGAAAAAGCGCAACCTACGCAACCTGTAGTTGTGGAAGCGGAGAAGGGATTTTTGACTTGGTTCCAATACGATCAAAACAATGAAGATCCAGCCAGTGATGAGCGTGTTGGAAACGAATATCTGCGGAAAAAAATTCCCGAATTCAACCAGGAATTTGATGGTAAATGGAATTGGACCAGTACTCACAAGCCCTTTGATAAAATATCCGGTGAACTTGTTGCTGCCACAATTGCAGGCGGTGAAGTTCCTGACTTGACAGAGATGGAAGGAAACGTTTTGATGACCTACTATCGAAACGGCGTTTTACAGGATCTGACAGAATGGGCAAAGCAACAATCCTGGTATGCTGATTTGGATCCTAGTGCACTTAATGCCTGCACAGTTCCGGATGGTTCTTTGTTGTGCATTCCGATTGCTGAACGACCTCATTTGACTTATGTTTGGGCAGACCGTTATCCAAATGGGTATCCAACCACACCAGAACAATTTTTGGTAGAGGCAGAACGATTGAAATCGGAAGGTCATTACGCAATGACGTTTTTTGGATCGACAGCTTATGGTGGTGATGGCGCCAGCAGAGCAGTTTGGACAATGATTACGTCTTTTGGTGGTACTTATTATGACGACAAAGGGAACATGCTTCTAAATTCACCAGAGACTGTAAAAGCGATCGAATTTTTGCGTGACATCGTCGCCAAGGGATATGTTCCGGATGTGGTCTTTGCAGGTGGTTTTCAGGAAGAAGAGGCATTTAAAGATGCTTCAGCTGGGGCGATCCCAACCGGATTATTTGGTTACCGCTATATTAATCCATTAACTGCCCCGGATGGGACGAAGTACGAAAAAGGGAATGAAAATGATATGTTAGACGCTATAGCGGCCGGTGATGTTGTCATGCGTCCTTCTTTTGCTCCGGAAGGCAATACACCTGGTTGTAACATCGATGTTCAGGCATTGGCGATTCCTGTCGGTTCAAAAAATGTTGAGGCTGCTCATGACTTTATCAATTGGATTATGACACCGGATCAGAATGCTGATTTTGTTGTTGGGCCTGGCGGAGGGTTTCCTTCCTTAAAAAGCATGCAATCACACGAAGCATTCCAGGTACCATTTTATATTGAGGCTGCAAAAGCTTTGAATGCGAGTGAATGTAAGCCCTGGCAAGGAACACTTGAGCGTCCAAATGAAGCCCAGGAACTTATTATGAATGCCGTCTATAAATTAATAAAGGAAGAACCAACACTGGATATATATACAGAATTGACAAGGGTCCAGGAAGAGTACAACGCTAACAATTAAGGTAATTTGATAAACAAGAGAACTGCTCCAAATTCACTGAAATTACTAATTTGGAGTAGTTCTTCTTAAAAAAGGGGGTATTGGTAAAATGATTCTAAATACTAAATCTTATTCTCTAACTTAAAATTGTTTAGCAGGACTTGACAATCATAAATTGAAATGCTATGATATTTTTATTCTAAAATCTCAAAATTCCCAATAAATAATAACAATCCCCACCCAAGAGAACTCATAAATTGATTATAAGTCGTAAATTTTTAAATTTACCAGGAGCCAAATGTAATGCAACTACATGCTTTAGTTCCAGGATGTGGGAATTTATTTTTGATTATTTTTCAGGCAATGGGTTCATTAAAAAATCTCTTTTTTTATCAATAGGGCGAAATTGTTCGCTCCTATTTGTCTTTAAATAATTAATTATTCTATTTAGTAGAAAAAAATTTTTCGTACACCAGGTAATTATTTTGTAAAGGAGGTGATTGGTTAATACCATTAAAAAAGCTATTTCGAAAATTCATGATTTTAAAGAATGATAATTTAAGGAGAAAAGAATGAAAAGCAAGATCTATAAATTTTTGACAACATTGTTACTCGTCGTTTTCACAGTTTCACTTGCTGCTTGTACAGCTCCAGCAGCAACCGAAGCCCCAGTAGTCGTTGCTCCAACCTCAGCACCAACCGAAAAACCCGCTGAACCAACAGCAGTCCCTGCTGAACCAACAGTGGCTCCAGTAGAAGTCAAAGATTTCGTAACCTGGTATCAATATGATGAAAAGAATGAAGACCCGGCCAGTGACGAACGTGTTGGTAATGCTTACCTCAAGAAATCAATTCCAGAATTCAATGCTGCTTTTGCGGGTAAATGGAATTGGGTCAATGTGCCAAAAGCCTGGGACAAAATGACTGCTGAATTAGTAGCCGCCGTAATTGCTGGTGCTGAAGTACCGGATTTGATTGAATTAGGTGGGCAACAAACAATCACTTATATCAACAATGGCGCTTTGATGGATTTGTCTGAATGGGCAAAACAGCAACCCTGGTTTGCCGATTTGGATCCAGGTGCGGTTTTGACTTGTACCGGCCCTGATGGCGGTTTATATTGTATTCCAACCGCTGAACGCCCTGCTTTGACTTATGTTTGGGCAGATCGCTATCCGAATGGTTACCCGACAACCCCAGAACAATTCTTAGTCGAAGCCGAACGTTTGAAATCAGAAGGTTATTATGCCTGGACATATTTCGGTTCAACAGCATATGATGGATCTGGCGCTGGCCGTATGGTTGCTGCCTTGGTCAAATCATTTGGTGGTGGATATGATGATGGGCAAGGCAATATGCTTCTCAATACACCCGAAAATGTTGCAGCCATCACATTCTTAAGAGAAACGGTCGCAAAAGGTTATAATCCTGAAACAGTATTTGCTGGTGGCTTTGTTGAAGAAGATTCCTTCAAAGATGCATCCGCTGGTGCAATTCCAACCGGTTTGTTTGGTTATCGCTATATCAACCCATTAACTGCTCCGGATGGAACCAAATACGAAAAAGGTTCTGAACAAGACATGTTGGATGCAATCGCCGCCGGTGATGTCATTATGCGCCCAATGTTTGCTCCTGAAGGCAAAACCCCTGGTTGTAATCAGGATATTCAAGGTTTTGGTATTCCAACTGGTGCAACTAACGTGGAAGCTGCTTATGATTATATCAATTGGATCATGGGCGATTTAGCTCGCCATATTGAATATGTTATTGGTCCTGGAGCTGGTTTCCCAACATTGAAATCCGCGCAGGCAGATCCTCAAATGCAGACACCTTTCTATCAACAGGCTGCTATTGCGATCAATGCCAGTGTATGCACCAATTGGGCAGGTTCATTAACTCGCCCTGCAGAAGCTGCTCCATTGATTATGAATACAGTTTATAAACTGATCAAAGAATCACCAACCCTGGATATTGCAACTGAATTACAGGCAGCTCAAGACGAATACAACGCGAATAACTAGTTCAAGGTCTAGAACGTAAAATAGATCTATCAATAACGCAAGGTGAAAAGGATTAAAAAATCCCTTTTCACCTTGCGAATTGAACCTAAACAAATCAACGTTTTCCAAACAAACACCATGAATTTCCTTGAAAGGTGAATTAATTCATGCAACAAAAAAATCCCCTTCAGGCAATAAGGTATCGATTTCGCAAATCACTTCCTTTTTGGTTGATTTTACCCACTGTTCTTGTAATTCTTGTAATACAAGTTTATCCCGCATTATACACAGTCTGGTTAAGTCTTCAGGAGCGAAAACCTGCAGGGTGGGAGTACGTGGGCTTCGATAATTTTCAACGATTATTCGGAACAGGCATATTCCCTGAAAGTATCGGGCATACTGTAATTTTCCTGTCCGGATACACGATTTTTACTTTAGTCATGGGATTTGTAATAGCTCTTTTATTAAAACAAAATGTAAGGCTTTCCGGTTTATACCTGACCTTATTGTTTATTCCCTGGGTTATTGCAGATATCATTGCAGGTTTAGTTTTTAGATTAATGGTAACGCCTGATTATGGTTTATTTTCAGGCATATTGCAGAATCCGAATATTATTCCACCGAACGGTCTATCTGTTTTGACAGCAAATCGACCTACCCCTTGGTTCGGTAATTTTCCATTTCCCCCCTCTCCGGCGATGATCTATTTAATTCTTTCTGCCTCGTGGAGGGCACTTCCATTTGTGACAATTCTCATCTTGGCTGCGCTACAAACTGTTCCGACAGAAGTATTAGAAAGCGCGCGTATTGATGGTGCCAGTGGTCTTCAAATTAATCGATTTATCACAATACCTCTTATTTTGCCCGCCATGGTCGTGGCATTATTTAACCTGATTCTGGGTGGTATGAAC
>PHBS01000105.1 GCA_002841995.1 Chloroflexi bacterium HGW-Chloroflexi-8 | reverse complement strand
CTTTTCCTCTTGAGAGGATTGGTTATTGACTGTAATTCCCTGAATGTTCAGCAATAGTTGTGCTGGGGAATCTTTTTGAATGAGCAGCCGGCGTAATTGTGTCAGCTCATCCAGTAACTGGTCACGGTGATGATCCAGATTCGCTAACTCTGCTTCGATCTCCGAAATTTTTCGTCCAATATCAAAGGATTCAGCCATAGTTTTATTGTACATTCATGCTGATTAGCAATCAAAGTTTTTTGAGTAAGTTTAGGAACATGTTTGTGGTGCTGTTTATCGACTTGTACTCCATTTTCGTTGACATTTTTTTTGACCTCATCTATGATTATAGAAAGATCCCACGTGAGGTGGCTCATGCCCGGAAAAATTGTCAATCACTTTCGCATTTTACTGGCACAAAAAGCAACCAAGCAGCAGCAAAACATCGCTCTGATGGACGTGCAGCGCGAGACGGGCATTGCCTGGTCTACGCTGAATTCCTGGGCGAATAACCAGTTAACCCGTTATGATGCACCGGTGATTATGGCATTGTGCGAGTATTTTGATTGCCAGGTGGGGGATCTACTGGTTTTTGAGAGAGATATCTAAACACGATGATGTCAAAATCACTTCCACCCTCTAACTTCGCCTGTCTTCTTAAATACGATGAGCAATTAGTTCGTTTGGGTATTCTGGCAGAGAAATATTTTGCTGAAGACCCAAATACATGCTTGTTAAAAATCCGACAGTATGCGGAACTATTAGCCCAGCAGGTTGCTGCCCGAGTTGGAGAGTATGGAAACCCAGGTGAAAGTCAATATGAATTACTACGACGTCTGCAAGATCAAGGGATACTTCCTCGTGAAATTGCATTAATTTTTGGAGAAATTCGTCGTGAAGGAAATGCAGCGAACCATGCCATCGAAGGTGATCATCAAACAGCATTAACTATGCTAAAAATGGCATGGCAATTAGGGGTCTGGTTCCACCGGACTTTCACAGATCCTTCATTTAAATCAGGACCTTTTATTCCGCCCGCTTCACCATTAGACCAAAGCGTTGAGTTACACGAAGAACTTCAAAAGTTAAAGATAGAGTTACAAGAATATCAAGAAATCCATCATGAAACAGCCCAAAATCTCGAATTTGTTACGGGGAAACTGAAAGAAGTACAAACCGAACAAGCTTTTTGGGAACAAATGGCTTTGGACGCCGACCGAGAAAAGGCAGATCTTGAAAGACGCCTGAAGGAACAACAGCAATTAGCTGTTGCCCAACCATCTGTTTCTGTTCGGAAGTTGGTTCGATCAGCTAACACGGCTGCAACTCATTTACACCTGGATGAGGCCGGCACTCGGCAACTAATTGACCAGCAATTGAGAGACGCCGGATGGGAGGCAGATTCAGTTCTGCTTCGCTATGCAAAAGGATCTCGTCCAGAAAAAGGGAAAAACCTGGCCATTGCTGAATGGCCGACAGAGAATGGACCTGCAGATTATGTGTTATTCGCTGGACTGACTCCCATTGCAACTGTGGAAGCAAAGCGAAAGAATATTGATGTTTCTGCTTCTCTCCAACAGGCAAAACGTTACAGCCGGGGTTTTGCTCTTACAAATGAAATGAAATCTCCAGGCGGGCCATGGGTTGATTGCAAGATTCCGTTTGTATTCTCAACCAATGGTAGACCTTACTTGCGCCAATTGGAAACCCGAAGTGGAATTTGGTTCAATGATCTTCGCCGATCTGACAATCTTGGGCATGCTTTGGATGGATGGTATACACCTGAAGGATTATCCGCTTTACTAAAGCGGGATGAAGAACAAGCCGAAAAACAATTGGAAGTTGAACCTTTTGATTTCGGGTTTAATCTCCGTGATTACCAAAGGAAAGCCATTCAAGCCGTTGAAGCTGGCCTGGCTGCGGGCCGCCGGGAAATGCTTTTGGCCATGGCAACCGGTACCGGTAAAACTAAAACATGCATTGCTTTAATCTACCGCCTGCTCAAGGTACAGCGCTTCCATCGTGTACTTTTCCTGGTAGATCGAGCAGCTCTGGGGGAGCAGGCTGCCAATGCATTCAAAGATACCCGTATGGATAGCATCCAAAGCTTTGCAGATATTTTCAGCATCAAGGAGCTCAAAGAACAAACCCCTGATTCTGATACAGCCGTACAGATAGCCACTGTACAGGGCATGGTTAAACGACTGCTTTACCCTGGTGAAAATCTAGCAACTCCAACTGTGGATCGTTATGACTGTATCATTGTGGATGAGTGTCATCGGGGTTATCTACTGGATCGTGAACTATCTGATACAGAACTTTCTTTTCGCAGTTATGAAGATTACATCTCGAAATACCGGCGAGTTCTTGATTATTTTGATGCCGTCAAAATCGGTTTGACCGCTACTCCAGCCTTACATACAACCGAAATTTTTGGTCTGCCAATTTACACATATACCTATCGTGAAGCTGTCATTGATGGATATTTAATTGATCACGAACCGCCTATTCAGATTTCCACTGAGCGTTCAACCTATGGAATTAAGTGGAAAAAAGGGGAAGAGGTCAAGGTTTATAACCCCCGTGGTAATCAAATTGACCTGTATAAGGCACCAGATGAAATCAAACTGAATGTGGATGATTTCAACTCCAAAGTGGTTACAGAACCATTCAACAAGGTGGTTTGCGAGTATCTCGCGCGTGAGCTGGACCCCAGTTCACCGCAAAAAACGTTAATTTTCTGTGCGAATGATGCCCATGCTGATCTGGTTGTGACACTCCTTAAAAATGCCTTTAAAGATCATTATGGCAGTATTGACGATGATGCCGTCATCAAAATTACAGGTGCTGCGGATGATCCCCTGCAATTGATTCGCCGATATAAAAACGAGTGCAATCCAAATATTGCGGTCACCGTAGACTTATTGACCACTGGTGTTGATGTTCCTGAGATCTGCAATCTGGTTTTTTTGCGCCGCGTCAATAGCCGCATCTTATTTGACCAGATGCTTGGACGCGCTACCCGTCTGTGTAATGAGATTGGCAAGCAAACCTTCCGCATATTTGACGCTGTTCGATTGTATGAGGCTTTGCAGGGAATGACCGAAATGCAGCCAGTGGTCCAAAACCCAAATATTAGCTTTTCCCAACTTATTGCTGAAATAGTTACAGTAACTGAAGATGAGCAGCGTGAACTCATTCGTGACCAATTGGTTGCCAAACTCCAAAGCAAGAAACGCGTTCTCAGTGATGAAAGCAAAAAAGATTTCGAAACCATAGCCGGCATGAACCCTGAAGAATTTATTTCAAAACTCCGCCAAACGCCTTTGAAGGAAATTTCCAGTTGGTTCATAAATAATCCACTCCTGGGTGAAATCCTGGACCGCCAGGGAGAGGTGGATCGTCCGCTCTTCATTTCTGAACATGCTGACAAATTGTTCAAAGTGGATCATGGTTATGGACTGGCGACAAAACCAGAAGATTATCTGAATGAGTTTTCAAAATTCATCCAGTCAAATCGAAATAAAATACCAGCATTGGTTACCGTGCTGACCCGTCCACGCGAGCTGACGCGCAAACAGTTGCGAGAGCTAGCCATGGAGCTGGATAAAGCAGGTTTCAGTGAAGTCAACCTGGAGACTGCCTGGCGTGAAATGACCAACCAGGAGATCGCCGCCCATATCGTGGGCTTTATTCGCCATATCGCCACGGGTGATCCGCTGGTTTCCTACGAGAAACGCGTGGACTGGGCTTTGCAACAAATGCTGGCGTCGCGCGCCTGGACAGGACCGCAGCGTCAGTGGCTTCAGCGTATTGCGGCACAGACCCGCGCCAACCGCCTGGTGGATCGCGAAGCCCTGGACGACCCCGACCTGATTTTCCGGCGCGAGGGCGGAGGATTTAGCCGTCTTGACCGAGTTTTTGACGGTCAGCTCAACCAGACATTGGACACCTTTAATGATCTGCTTTGGTCTTATCAAATTACAACAAAGTAGAGTTTATATCAAAATACTCACAATGGGTTTAACAATAAACAATTTTTAGGATGGTACTACATTGAACACTTCTTCAACCTCTCAAAACATCACACTGGATATCGTTGCCAAACTCTGGAATTTATGCAATGTTCTAAAAGATGATGGTGTCACCTACAATGAATATGTCACCGAACTGACCTATTTATTATTTCTAAAAATGGCTAAAGAAACCGGCACGGAAGATCAGCTGCCGGCAGGGTACCGTTGGGATGATCTGGAAAGGAAAACAGCTCCCAACCGATTGGAATTTTACAAACTTCTACTAATCCATCTTGGTAGTCATGGTTCTCTGCTGGTGCGCCAAATCTTTGCCAATGCCAGCTCTTTTATCAAGAAACCCACCACCCTTTCCACCCTGGTGACCGAGATCGATAAATTGGATTGGTACAACGCCCGCCAGGAAGGGCTGGGAGATTTATATGAAGGCTTGCTGGAAAAGAATGCCAATGAGAAAAAATCCGGCGCCGGGCAGTATTTTACCCCACGCCCGCTGATCGACTGCATGGTGACCCTGATGCAACCGAGATTGGAAGATATCATCCAGGACCCGGCTGCGGGAACGGGTGGTTTTCTCATCTCTGCCAATCGCTACATCCGCCAACACAGCAACCCCGACGCATGGACGGATGCCCAGCAGCGGAAGTATCACAAGAATACCTTCTACGGGATGGAATTCGTACAGGACACCCACCGCCTGGCGCTGATGAACCTGATGCTGCATGGATTGGATTCGGACCCCAAGGAATCGGGCATCCATTACGGCGATTCGCTTTCCCCAGAAATTGAGGCACTGCCCAAGGCGACCCTGATCCTGACCAACCCACCCTTCGGCACAAAAAAAGGGGGCGGGCTGCCCACACGCACCGATTTCACCTTTTCCACCAGTAATAAGCAGTTCTGCTTCTTGCAGCATATCTACCGCTGGCTGAAGCCTGGTGGCCGCGCCGCAGTGATCCTGCCGGATAACGTATTGTTTGAAGGAAACACAGGAAAACAGATCCGCGCCGACTTGATGGATAAATGCAGCCTGCACACCATCCTGCGGCTGCCGACCGGCATCTTCTACGCCCAGGGGGTCAAGACCAATGTGCTCTTCTTCACCCGCGGGGAAGGCGATAAGAGCAATACCAAGGAAGTGTGGGTTTACGATATGCGCGCCAACATGCCGGCGTTTGGCAAGCGCACGCCGTTTACGCGCAGTTACTTTGCCGGGTTTGAAGCCGCTTTCGGCGCCGACCCGCTGGGCGGCCCCGCCAGCCTGGCAAAGCGCGTGGATACCGGCGAAACCGGCCGCTTTAGACACTTTACACGCGAGTGGATTGCCGATAGAGGAGACAGCCTGGATATTTCCTGGCTGAAGGATGAGAGTGCAGGCAACAGCGAAGACCTGCCCGAACCAGCCGCTCTGGCCCAGGAAGCAATGGATGAATTGAATTCTGCGTTGGAAGAATTAAAAGGAATAATGCGAGAATTGGGGGAGGAGATTTATGGCGAATAATCTCCTAGAAGGATGGAGTGTATCTACACTAAAAAATCTTATTAGTTTGGACGGAATATTCACAGATGGAGATTGGATTGAAAGTAAAGACCAGGATCCAAATGGCTCAATTCGCCTCATTCAATTAGCTGATATCGGAGATGGTAAGTTTCTGGATAGATCAAGCAGATTTGTGAATAAGGAGAAATTCATTTCATTAGGGTGCGAAGAAATATTCGAAAATGATGTGCTTATTGCACGGATGCCAGACCCTTTAGGCCGAGCTTGCATTTTGCAGAATCTTCCTCAGCAAAGTATAACAGTTGTTGATATCGCAATAATAAGACCTGGTAAAAATTCTGTTCTACCAAAATGGTTAATGCATTTTATAAATGCACCAGAAATACGGCAAAAAATCGAATTGCTATCAACGGGTACTACGAGAAAACGGATATCAAGAAGCAATTTAGAGCAAATTTCTATCCCAGTTCCTCCGATCAATGAACAAAAACGCATTGCCGACAAACTTGACCGACTGATGGTGCAGGTGGATGCCTGCCGTGAGCACCTGGAGCGCTCCCTGGCCCTGATTAAACGTTTCCGCCAGGCGGTGCTGGCTGCGGCGGTGTCGGGGCGGTTGACGGAGGAGTGGAGAAAGAAAAATGAGATTAATAACCATTGGGAACAAAAAACCATTGGCGAAGTAACCGAAAATGCTAAACAATACAAGCCCAAATCCGACGAGGAATTTTACTATATTGATATTGCGTCAATTGATAAAGATCAAAAGAAAATTATTAATCCGAAGGAATATCTTGGTAAAGATGCGCCAAGTCGAGCGAGACAAGTAGTTGAAACAGGGGATATCCTAGTCTCAATGACCAGACCAAACCTGAATTCAGTTGCATTAGTTACTCCTGAATTTAATAATCAAATAGCATCAACGGGCTTTGATGTACTTCGTCCCATTAATATTGAACCCGAATGGCTATTTCTATTGGTTCGTACTGACAAATTTATTGCTAAAATGTCGGAACTTGTACAAGGAGCACTTTACCCAGCCATTAGGCCAAAAGACATTAGAAGCTTTTCAATTCCATCACCCTCATTAAATGAACAAAAAGAGATTATTCGTCGGGTTGAAGCTTTGTTCGCCTATGCCGACCGGCTGGAATCCCGATATCAAACCGCCCGGAAGCTGGTGGACGACCTGACGCCGGCGTTGCTGGCCAAAGCCTTCCGCGGCGAGCTTGTGCCGCAGGATCCCAACGATGAGTCAGCTTCCATGCTGCTGGAACGAATTCGGATAGAAAAGGCAAAACAGGCTGAAGAACCACGGCGAGTTGGAAAAAAACAACCAAGAGAGGTCAAAATGACTGGAGATTCTGTTAAAGAAATCATTCAAAATTTACCGCAGGACACCTTCTCATTTGATGAACTACGCGAAAAAATATCTGGTGATTATGATGAAATCAAAGACATCCTGTTTAATTTGCTTGCTGAGCCAAATCCGCAAATTAGGCAAGTATTCGATACATCCACTCAGGCTATTCGATTTATCAGGAGTGGACGATGAAACTACTTCGAGTCCATGTGGTTTCTGCAAATACTTGCGGTGGATTGCTTGATGGGCTCGACCTGTGGTTTCGTGGTCCATCTTCGTCTAAATATTCTGATTTTGATCCTTTGTGTTTTGTAGGCCCGAATGGGGCAGGTAAATCTCAATTTTTGCAAGTTCTCACTGAAATTTTTCAATCTATTTATCATGCTTGTATTCCAGGAGAAGAAAGAATTGAGAGTAATCCTGACCTGCAATTCGAAATTGAATATCTGATCCGCCCTCAGCTTAATCAAGACCCCATTCAAGTGAAAATTTCGAGGACTTCGATAGATCGTCGTCGACCAGTTTTGAATATTCAGAAAAAAGAAGATGGCGAGTGGGTCAATTGTGATCCTTTTTCACCATCAACTCATGATCTATTACCCAAAAAAGTAATCGGTTACACCTCTGGTGAAAACGAAACACTAAGCCTGCCTTTTTTGGTTAGTCGAAGTGGTTATGCGGACGAGGTGGGACGGACCGCGTTATCAGATAAGACTGAAAACAGAGTGCTCGATACCCGGCTCATGCTGATTGACTATGGAACAAACCTGGAAGTCGTGGTCAGTAATTTGCTTACTAATGATGGAAAGGAACTAAAAGCATTGCTGGAAGATGCCCGGCTTGAAGACTTGCATTCTTTTCGGTGCATTGTTCAATTAGCCCACAGCGCTGCTCCAAAATTACCGAGTAACAAGAAAGCTAATTCAAAACGTAAAGGTATTCAACTGACACCAGAGTTAGAAGATTACCTGGAAAAGTTACAGCGTTGCTCAACGTGTTCTAGTTATGACCAAAAGGATGAAAAGTATATTTTCGATTTCTGGGTTAATGATCAAACGAAAGAAGCTTTCCGATTTTTCTGGGAAAGTACTCTTGATCTTTATACTTCCCTACACAAATTATCTATGCTAAATGACTTGGCAATTCCCAAAGTCACCCGTGATCGGTTCAGAAGAGATACAAAAAACCGGCGGTTTGCTTCACGATTACCGGAGCCCCAGGATGAGGACAAAGTTTTTCGGTTTGACCAGGTTCGTTTTTATTCTCGATCCAATAATAAAGTAGTCGATTACGTTTCTCTATCAGATGGAGAACATCAGCTTGTGCAAATCCTGGGTATTTTTTCAATGCTTTCATTCGCAGATGTTTTATTCTTACTTGATGAGCCTGAGTCACATCTTAATCCGCAATGGCGAGTAAAATTCGTATCGCGGTTAATGGATTTGCCGACCAAGGATGGTGTTAGGGGGGCAGATAAGAGACCTCAAGCAGCAGAACAGGATTGCCTGCTCACTACACATGCGCCTTTTGTGCCCTCTGATATGGCAAGAGATCGGGTTTATATTTTCGGTAAAAATGACGGGCATGTGGAAGTAACCCATCCAGAAGTAGAGACTTTTGGTACAACATTTGATACGATCCTTGAACAATGTTTTAATGTTCGCCCACCCATTTCCGATGTGTCACGTCAAGAGATCGAGACACTCATGAAAAGTGATGATCCTGAGGAAATCCAGAAAGGAATGGATCGTTTAGGCTTTTCTGTTGAAAAAGTATTCCTGGCAGATCGATTAGGACAGTTAAAAAAGAAGGGGTAATATTTATGTACTTTGGATATCCCATAGAAGCCACTACAGGAAACTGGTTCCATGAATGTATGACAGAAGTAATCATTACCATTAATACATTGAGAAAAGCTGGACAAGTTATTCCAGAATGGCCTGAAATTATTCCAGAGCATTATAGGGCAAGTCTTTATACAAGAACCGGTTTAAAGGATCGGCTGAAAGTTTATCGAGAGAGTTTAGAGGGTTTATCAAATGTTGATTTAGATCATATTTCCAATGCAATGATTATGCAAAACGAAATTTCCAGACTATTATCTGGTGAATGTAATTGTGAGTCAATCGACGAATTACCGATATCGGTACGTGGACCAATAATTGACTTATTCACATTTGGATTTAAATTACTTACAGATTTAGGAATTCGTGATTCCCAATATCAATTGATTTATGAAAGAACCCCATATCATGTATGTCCATTTTGTGGCTGTGAATACTTTGATGCTCCAAAAGGTCCAAGAGAAGCTCTGGATCATTATTTAGTTGAAAGCAAATACCCATTTGCGGCTGCTAATTTGAAGAACTTAGTACCAATGGGGAACAAATGTAATTCGCGATATAAACTTGCTCAAGATATTCTCTATGACAATGAAGGTCATAGACGTCACTCTTCTTATCCATATAATATCGTTAATGGGGTTCAAATATCACTTTTGAGGAGTGAACCATTTGAAGGCACAAGTAGTCTATTTCCATTACCTAGGTGGCAAGTAGATTTTGAACCAGCTTCAGAAGAAGTGTCAACATGGGATACGGTTTTCCATATTGAAGAACGGCTTAAAAGAGATGTTTTGGATTCAGACTTTATGAGTTGGTTGGGAGAATTTTCGGTATGGTGCCGAGATTCGGTAGCAAGGCCAATTTCACAAGAGAGAATTTCGGAGGCCTTATTGAGATATTCCGATTCTATGAAGGAGAATGGAATTAAAGATCGAGCTTTCTTAAAAGCAGCTGTTTTTCTGATGTTACACAATTATTATCAACAAGGGAATCAAAGATTAATTGATCTGGTCAATGGAGTTGTTATTGGCAGAATGTAGTGATGTTTGTCAGCGTAGGGGATAGATTGGAAAACAAATCAAATAAAGCGCCCGAAGAAGAAATCCTTGCTCGTCTTGTTCAAATCGCCGGGTCTGAGGTAATGGATGTCACGCTCAAAGCCAGTGAAATCATCGAAAAGAATAATGACAAAGCAATGGAATTGATTTACGCCTACGATGCAACACTCGGGGGAACTGGCGTCTACCTAATGAAAGAAAAACGCAAATTAGGTGTCTATCGAGCATTATCCTATGTGAAAATGAGTATGAATAATCCCAATGCGGTTAACCTGACAAGATTTGCTGCTTTTTCAGCTTGTGCGTACATTGAAGCCCTTCTGAAAAAAGTGGTTCATACCTGGTTTTGGGAAAAAATCAGACCAGATGGTCTTCCGTTAGGGGTTTTGCTGTATCGGTATAAAAAGCACTTACCTCCTGAACTTTATGAAAACCTCAATTGGCTGACAAAAAACATCTACAATCCAGCAAAACACAACACTCATTTTGAAAATGACGAAAATGAACCGGAAAATTATTTTTCAATTACCGACTCGATTGCGACCTATTTTATCTGCAGGAAGTTGGGCCTGGAATTAGAGAGATTGATGGGCAAGAGTCAGGAAGAATTGGAATCGGAGTAATTTGTGGAGGTTTAGGATGCAATTTAAAGACGCCGCATACGAAATATTAAAGAAAGCCGGTCAGCCCCTGCATTATAAAGAAATTGCCGCCAGAGCTATGGAAGCCGGGCTGTTGACGACCTTGGGACGCACGCCTGAAGCTACCATGGGAGCCATGCTTTATACCGATACCATCAATCCGGACTCTCGCTTCCGGCGCGGCGATGAGCGGGGCACTTTTGTATTGAAACTAATAGCAACCGGCACCATACACCAGCAAATCGAAAATATTCAGGTCCAGATCCAGAAAGATCTACGCAAGCAATTGTTGAACATGGCACCACAAAAATTTGAAGAACTGATCCGCTTACTCTTGGAGCAAATGGGGTTTGAAGAGACAGAAACCACTCCTTATAGCAATGACAAAGGCGTGGATGTGCGCGGTGTATTGCGTTCAAATCCACTGAGTATCGTCAAAGTGGCAATCCAGGCCAAACGGTGGACAAATAATGTTGGCGCGGGAGTGGTGCGAGATTTACGCGGGTCGCTTAAAGTGGCAGATTCAGAACAAGGCTTAATCATTACCCCCAGCGATTTTTCTTCCGGCGCGAAAGAGGAAGCGCAGGCCAGCGGGAAAACGCCGATCCGCCTGATTAACGGAAATCAACTGGTGGACCTATTGATTCAATACAATGTCGGTGTCAAAAAAGAAGAATATGTCGTGCCGACCATCGACAACGAGTATTGGACAGAAGTTTTAGGTGTCGCGCTCGTTGAACTTGAACCTCCTGTGAAGAGTTCGAAAAAAGGAAAAGCACCTTTTCTGCATAAAATCACATTTCCAGTAAATATTCAGGCCAGTTACAAGGATCAAATTTATCAAGCGCAGCTCATCACTCCAAAAGGCGTTGTGCAATGGGACGATCAGACATTTGAAACACCTTCGAGTGCTGCGAAAGCTGTTACTGTTGATTGGAAAGCGGTAAATGGCTGGGACTTTTGGCATTTCAAGGACCCAGAGACCGGGAAATTAGAAAAGATCAGCAAACTGCGTAAATCCATATGATCAGGGAGAATAGTTCAAAATGAAGATTGATTGGAAAAGATACGACCTGGATCATAAAAGTGCATTATCTTGGTTAGAAAAATTTGGTAATGCTATTGTTTAGGGGGATTAATGAATCTGATTGAGTTCTTGCGAACAGCCAAAATCGACGACCTGGGTTTGCCAGCCCAAATCATCCAAAAATTGCGCGATCAGAACCTGACTGAGTTTCAAAAAATCTACGCGTCCGTTCAATCGTACCGAGCCTTTGGTAAATGCAGCATCGAAGGGATGACCGATGAGGAAATGCAGGTACTCAATCAGAAGTATATCGATTTAATGGTAGCGAATGGGTTGATGAAACCCAAGAATCCTCCCGTTCCCGCCACAACTAAGACCAATTCTTCATCGACAAAAACTGCCAGACCAGCTGCATCTGGACCCCGGCAGATGTCAGAAAGTAAACAACCAGGCGTTGAAGAAACAGCGCGGCTGGTGAAACGATACGTACCGGATGAGAACCCACCCGCTTCCCCATCTTCTCCCCTGGCAACCTGGGAAAACCGGTTAGCACCCCAACTCAGAAAGGTCGAACTTGTCGGAGAAATCCCCATATCCAAAGAAGAATTGGACGATATTTCACTGCATTTCAGCCGGCTTTTCTACAACCACAGCACGGATGAGGTCCTCAATTTTATTGGGCGAAACTACCCTGCAACGTTTCTGGTCTTCATGGTTGGGCAAGGCATATTTGGCTATAACAATGGTGATTTCTGGTCGGCTTATGAGCAGGTGCTGCGCCACTCAATTGACAGTGTTGCATTCGGCAGGCTCTTTGAAAAAATCATCCAACGATTTGAGAGACCTCAATTCCGTGATCTTCAGGAGCGGGCGCGTCGATACGTTGATCCCATTCTTGCGCATGGCGGTATTCCCGTTTATTGTCTGAAAGATTTCTTTAGCAATATCGTCTTGAATTGCACAATCCGTCCGCAGCTTTTTGCACTGGAAGGAGAGGAGCTGGTCGAGGAAGTCATCAAACACACTACCTATACGGCAAACACGGATAAACCGGTGCTAAATTTTTTGGAATATGGCGGCCCAACCGCGGCTAACTTGTTAGATCGCGCCAGGAAAATGCTGCTCGCCTGGCAGCAGAATCAAACGCTTTTATCGGCAGCAGATGCCGGTTTGCCAGCGCATCTCACACAATACTTTGCGGAATGGACGCGTGAAAACGTAGCCTTTTCTTTAGAACGCGGTTCTCGCAACAGGTTAAAGCGCCCGCAATTATCGCTTGACCCCTGGGGTTTAGGCATTTTCCTTGATCTACCTTCTCAACCGGTTTCAGCCCTTAATATGAGTGACCTCTATTGGAAAGTGGAGGCGGGTGATTACCACGAGGAAATTAAAGCACGTACCCAACGCAAGGGCGACCAGCTCGAAACCCGGGAAATCACCCTGCGATTGAACGAAGTCGCTGAAAATATTCACGTTCAATTTTCTCAGGGCAGTAATGTCTATGAATGGAAAATCAGCGGATATTCTCCTGATCACTTGATCTTGGCTTTTGATCCAATGACAGGGCATATTCAAAACCACATTCTGGCGCGCGAGACCTGGTTGTTATATCCGCAGCACCTCTCCCTTTCAGTACAGGCAGGGGAAGGTCGTCTGCTAGAAATCCTTCCTGATTTACCAGGAGAATGGTCAAAGCTGAAGCTGGAATGCTGGGATTTAACTCAAACCACTTGTATTGGTTTGATCCAAAATGACGTAGTTTTTCGCGAGATCTATGTGCGCAGCCAGGAGAAAATCGAGAAACCCACTTTTGAAAATGGTAACATCGTTTCCACAGATTTAGAAGAGAATCCTGTGCCCCTCTACTCAGGTGCGCCGCCGACATTGCGCATCCCTTTAGGACGTTCAGAAGACTTTCTCTCAGAACTCAACCGCTGGCAAATTAATCTTGATAGTGTAGGTTCAGCAGACCCAGAGGTTTCTCTCCAAACGACTTTGGCTGACCTCTCCAAAGCTGATTGTGCCATTGTGGATAACAAAGCATTGATCCACTTGGCGTCACCAACACTACTGACAGCCAGGCCAGCCGGCGCTTATCAGATCGCCATCAAGGGGCCATTAGGTCGAGACGCATCACTTACTTTGCAAATCTTGCCGGAATGCGAAGTTTCTGGTTTAAAAGAATTGTATATCCCTGATCGAAGTAGCGGACCAGAACCGATATCATTCTCCATTCAAACCTCATTGTTTGCTGGCGTTGATAGCCTGAATGGTGCAGATGGGATCAAGATCCAAACCGGGAAATCGGGTTTGCATCATATCCTGGCTCCATCTGAGATTAGCTCGGTTGGGCTTCTTATCCGACGAGAAACCATCAACCATCAGTTTATTAGGGTGCCAATCTATTTGCGAATTAATAGACTCCGCTGGCGTATGATGGGCGATCATGGTTTGGTCGAAAACTGGCAGCAAAAACATTCCACATTATCTCTTCAAGAATTGTTGCAGGAGGAATCACCTCTCCTGATCGTGGATTTGCCCGGAAACGCTGAGGGATTATTAAGCCTGGAATTGAATCTTTTGGATATTCAAGGAAATATTCTCCAGCAGTTAAAGCCGGCTGATCGTTCTATCAAACATGCGGCTCGTTTTTGGCGTTTTGATCTTTCCAAAGTCAAACATTCGATAGAAATGAATGACAGCCCAATTTTCCGATTGGACCTGGTTGGGGTTAAAGATGCAATGGTGAAA
>PHBS01000104.1 GCA_002841995.1 Chloroflexi bacterium HGW-Chloroflexi-8 | reverse complement strand
TGACCCGGAATATCAGGTGAAATTGGTTCTAACTCTTCTGGTCGGATAATTCGAAGATGTTCAGCCGGTACATCGTATTCGACTTCAAGAAGTTCGTCTTTTAACTTATACCATAATTGATTATCAGGTCCGTTTTCGACACCAGTTACCCATTGAACAGATTCATAATATAAACGATAAACGGGATCCCAGCGAGCATCACCGATTTTTCGCATGGTTTGTGTCACAGGTACTGTAACTTCTGCTAAAAGACCGCCTGGTGGTATGATGACTTCAATTGGATTATATCTAATCTGAACTCTTTGAAGGTAAGCGCTGTGAACATATCCACTCCAAACTCTATACCAAAGCGGGTTGTAGCTGGGGCCTTCGTCCGAAATTACGTCGTCATAAATGCTAATGACTTCATCCCGGGTTCGTTGATAAAGAATTTTACTTTTGTCTGAAGGCTCAGAATAAACGCTTAAAGTTGCTGAACATACTCGCGCAAGATTATTGGAATACTGTTCGTCATCCGCACCAAAATAGGGTTTAAATGCTTGAGTGAAAAGTGCTGATGTACCAATAAGTGAGTACTTCAAAAATTTTCGTCTGGAAAACGGTTTTTCAAACATCATTGTATTATACCAAAATACGATAAAAATTATCGGAAATAAAAGAAGATACGAGTTTGTAAAAAAAAAGCCACTGAGTGGCTTTTTCCAGTCGGGGCACAGAGATTTGAACTCTGGACCTCTTGCACCCCATGCAAGCACGCTAGCCGGACTGCGCCATGCCCCGATTGATGGACGTAATTATAGCCACTCTTGTTAGATTTGGCAACCCCGTGGAAAGAAAGTATGAAATAAATATGTTTCAAGCATTTTGCGCATAGGCATAAAAAGTAGGAATGAATGAAATTGAACCTTCATTTATCAAATTGCGCGAATAGTCACTTAACAAAATTTCGATCTCTTCTTTAGAGTAAGTCATTTTTAAGTCGTTAATTAATACATCGAGCTCTGTTTGAATTTCACCAGACCCTTTTCTTAATGTTTGATGAGAACCAAGAATTCCCCAATGAACATTGATTAACCCTGATTCACGCATCCAATTGGCAACCTGTCGACCTGTATCAAGCCTCACCAATTGTTCACGCAGGGCAATATTCTGTTTTTGACCAATTTGCTGCACCATTTTTGGAAAATCAATTCGAGCGATGTAGTCTGGTTCGGCGAAACAACAAATCCAACCCTGGATTTTTGTGATCCTTCTCATTTCACGCAACAAAACAGTCGGATCTTTAATCCAAAGTAGAAGGTAATGGCAAAATACTAAATCAAATGAATTTGGTCGTAGAGGTGTGAAATGACCATCGGCTAATAGAAGATCCTGGTTAGGATTGTTTTCTTTGTTATATTTGATATTTTTCCAATTAATATCCAATCCCACGCATTTATGACCTGTAAGATTTTCCATCTGTTTTAATATGACACCAGTTCCACTGCCGATTTCGAGTAATTTTGGATTTTGGGGTAATTTTAGAGAATTAAGTATGAATGAACGGGCTTCAAGAGTCCAGTTAGATTGTTGCAAAAATCGCAAATGCCAATCTGATGTTTTCAGGATTGATTTACCTTTGACCAGATTTTTTCCCAGGGGTCAACTAACATATTTCCTAAAACAATATTTATACCTTGCGCAGGCAGGACATCTCCATCTGGTTCAACATATAACCAGCCAGTTCCAGCCCCTTCAACCACTTCTTTCTCAGTTTGAATTTCCAGACTGACCGGATTGAATTTTGAAAAAGGAACTGGCAAATTCCATATCAGATTTAATCCTGATTCAGCACATTTATTTCGAATTTCTGTTGTAATTGAGGTTAAATTAATGTCATTTGTCGAAAGTGAAATATTTTCCAAACCCATTAAAACCAGTCTATCAATAATTTGAGATATATTTTCTTTATTTTCAGAAGTGACAGTCAAATGAACAACAACAAAAATATTTTCTGCCAATGATTTTTGGATTGCATCCCAGGCTAGATCAATATTTGGATCGAGTGTGATTAATAGATGATCTATTCCGGCATTTAATAACTCACTCAAATAATTTGCTTCATTAAGTCGAAGTCCATCCGTCATTATTCCTGTGACCTGACCCAACTCATCTGAAAATCTAGAAAGTTCAATAAGATCGTCACGCAAAGTAGGTTCACCACCAGTAAATATGATGTGAGGAATTCCTGAATCCCAAGCTTTTTTGATGACTAATTTCCATTCATCTGTGGACAATTCTCTTTTTACTCGTCCAAGAGGTGAAAAGCCCACACCTGAAGTTTCGTGTAGATTAAAGGTTAATGCACAATCCAAGCGATATGGGGCGGATACTTCATGACTAAACGGAGTCTCGCGGTCAAAATCCAGATAATTTACAGGGTCCAAATCGGGTGTATTGACCAAAGTGTTGATCTGATTAACAAATGAATCGAAATCCTGAATTGCATCATGGTAATTGATTTGGTAACGGGACATTATGGATTCCAGCGCTTCACTCTTGGGAGTTTGATGAATCAGGTGGTAAGCAAATTCTGTTGCGGTCTGATTTAAGTGCAGAATAGTACTGGCATTTACGATGAGAATACCTTCTCCGTTTTTTTCTATTCGAAGATGTAAACGATATGGGAAATCTTCATCATTTGGGGTGTGATATTGATAAAAACCCGGTGTAAGTGGCTTTGCTTTTTCAAAAAACAGATTGTTAACTTTCTTAAATAGGTCGACCATTCTTCCTCCAAATGAATTAAAACGCTTCTTCAGTGATGTGGATTAATGGACATCCGCCACCACATTCATTCACGAGATCACAATTATTGCATTTTGTGGGTAGATTGTTTCTTTCTCGAAGTTGCCTTGAAAGGCTATGATCCCAAATAGAAACCCATGAGTCCGAAAGGATATTTCCAAGGGATTGATAATATGATTGACAGGGTAGAACAGATCCATCTGGTTCAATGCACATGTTGTACAGCGCTGCAGTACATCCTTTAACACCAAGATCGTTGGAGATCGGGTTGAAATTGCAATATTCTGTAGGTGTGTACCAAATTATTTTTTGATTATTCAAATTGGTTTTTTTCTTAGCAATTTCTAATAAATTAGAAAGATCTTTTTCTTCAAGTCCTGTGCCAACATTTTTCCCTTTACCTGAGTAAATGAGTGCATTTAAACCTACTGTTGGTACCATCAGTTCAGCTAGTAAATCCAATGTTTGAGGGATTGTTTCTACATTTGTTGCAAGCATAGTTGTATTGGTCATAAAATAAATTTTTTCTGAAACTGCGTTACGAATACCACTGATGGTTTGTTGCCACGCTCCCGTTCGATTAACCATTTGGTCATGAATTTCCGGATCAGAGGATTCGAGTGTAATTTGTATGTGGTCAAGTCCTGCATCGACCAAGCTATTTAAAAAGGAGCGATCTGCCAATTTTCTACCATTGGTATTGATACCGGTTATCTGACCCTTTTTTTCAGCATAAGTGATTAGGTTTGGCAAATCCGAACGCAATGTTGGCTCCCCACCGGTGAACACAAGATGAGGGATACCCAGGTCCCATAATTTATCAATAATTCTATACCATTCATTGGTACTTAACTCTGGGAATTGCCGGTTTCGAGCATTATAACAATGTGTGCAATCATTATTGCAGCGATATGTGATAGCCAGATCCATTCGGTATGGTGCAGTGGGCGTATGACTAAAGGGTAGATCAATATCCAGATCTAATTCACAAATTGGGCATTGTTCAGCAGGGTCGATTATTTTATTAAAGGAATCCAGGAAATTAGTAGTATCAGACGATGCATTTAGATGATCTACCTGAAATAACTTCTTAAGTGAATGGACAATTTCACTTTCTTTATTTCCAGATAATGACCAAAATGCCATCGAAGTCGCACTTGGATTAAGATGATAAGCTCGGGCTGCATTAATCATAAGCAGACCAGCACCATCCTGTTCAACTCTTAAATGGACTCGATTTTTATTGTTCTCGGTTTGATTCACAAAATGGTAAATACCAGCGGATGGAATTTTGAGATTACTTTTTTGTTGTAGACTTTTCCACCATGGATTCACTTTCATTATCTTCCACCTCCAGCGCAAGCACAAGCGCATCCAGCACATGCACATGCACAGGCACAGGAACTACCTCCACCACGACTTCCACCACCGACGGAACGACCACCTGTTGTTTTGGGAATTGGGTTTGTTTTATTGGTTATAGCTCCGGTGAAACCAGATACATCACCAACAACGCCAGCGGCAAAGGATTGCACTCCATTCGTTATAGAGGCTGCAAAATCTGCACCTGGAAGGTTTGGAAGGCTGATTGTAGTCTTTCCTGAGCCACCAATCTGTACTGGTGATGCTTGTACACCGCCACCGCCACCGCCACCGCCACCACCAAAAGTACTTGGGCGTACCGCTGGGTCATATCTCCACCACCAATTGGGCAAAGTGACAGGACCAGTCCCAAATGTATCCCGGGTTCGGTCATCATACTTCTTGTCCAACATGGTCCAGTCCATATTTTCTTCAAATTTTTGTGATTTTACTTCTGGTGTTTCTGATGCTTCAACCTGTAACCAAGCTTTTTCAACGATGTCTTTGTAATAATCGACACTCTCTTTACGGCTGAATCCTTTCATCTTCTTAGAAACCGAATCAACTAAATCAATCATAGCGGTTTGCAAGGCTAGTTTTTTCTCTTTGCCCTCCTGGGACATGGCAGTAAGAAACTGAATTTCGTAAGCTTGCAAATTTCCAGGTAATGGGGTGACTGATTTTATTTTCAAAGGTTCTTTCGTTACAACCTGAGCAGCCTCTTTTTTTAATGTGGAAAAAAGAATCATTGTTAAAATCTTGTCCATGGGTTGTTCCATCAAGATTGCTGCTTCAACAGCTGTTAATCCCCTCTTTATTCCATGTCCTTCCAATGAAATCTTAGGTGGTAGATACTTTAATTTACGTTTCTTTGCCCCAACTGTTGCAGAATAAATTGTCAATACAAAGAAACCTAAAAAGCCTAAGCACATGAGCACGGGACAAATCGCATCAGTATTAAATGAAATTGAAGGTTGAGTCACAATTTGTGTCTCTGGAATTACTCTTGCTGGAAAACTTGCTCCAAATTTATACTCGCTATAGACATTTGCGTCGGGAGAGTGCCAACGATAATAAATACCTCCAGCACTGTCAAAACCAGTTTCGGGTTCATCTTGACCTGGCCAGGATTGAGGAATGTGATAGCGGGGTTCGTCTGAAGTAAGACCTATTGGAAGATAAAGTGTGACTGTAATATCTGTGTTTCCAGAAATGTATTGACTTCCAAAAAAGCTTGGAGTGAATTCGAAACTTGCGTAGTTTTCTTGTGCTTTCACATCAGAAGGATATATCGACTTATTTATTGTTCCGACAAAAACATGCAACGTACCTTTGTCCCCTGGCTGAATTGCATTCTGACCTAAACCAACAGCAACCCCAATATCAACATAATCTGATTTTGAAATATCGGTTATCACATTTCCATCAATATCTGCTGTGATACTGCTTAATACATAATTGTTGTTTGGAAGTCCAATATCTACATAATCAACAATATGACCACCGGGTTGGTTTTTAATATCCATGACGTATTCAACCGATAAAGAACCGTCTTCATTTACAAAAACATCTACCAACTCCCTCTCAACCGAAAAATAATAATCTTGTGCAAATACAGGTATTGTGTTCCCAACAAGCATTAATAAAATCAATAAAGTGCAAAGAATTCTTAATTTTTTGATCATATTAATTCCTTTCTCCCCCAAGAATTACCACTTGGGTTCTTCAGTTATCTGATATGTACTATTACAAAAAGGACAGGTTACCATAGGTGCACCATTTACCATGGTAATTGCGTCTGATGTTAATGCACCTCCACAAGATTGGCATTTTAGTGATTCCAAGGCAACATTTCCTGGTAAGTCGATATTAAGAGAGACGTTCGTAATATTCTTTTCTGCCTCTTTCGCTTTTTTTGTAACAAAATAGATGATAACAAAGGCAATAATAACCAGCACAATACCCACTAGCAGGTTTCCAATTTGTCCTTGTGGACTGAATGCGCTTAAAATAAAAAGCACACCAAATCCAATTAAAATTGCTGATGCAATATAACTGATGATTTTCATTTTTACTCCATTGAATTATTTTTGAAAGTGTTACTTAGAATGTATTGTTTGAAAATGAAGAAAGATATACTAGAATTATTTTATCAAATAAACTTCGCAAAATGCATTTAACTACTTAATGATACTATGATTTTTTACAAAGAAAGTGTTCAAAAAAGGATATGGATAATTCTTTACATCAAGATTATATACGGCTAATAAACGAAATCAATTCATACAATTACTATTATCACGTGCTTGATCAATCAATTGTTAGCGATGCAGAATTTGATAGTTTGATTAGAAAATTAAGAGCAATTGAATCTCAAAATCCAGGATGGATTACAAAGGATTCTCCCACTCAGCGGGTTGGAGCAGTACCAGTTTCAAAATTTGGAAAAGTAATTCACCCTTTACCTATATTGAGTCTGGCAAACGCTTTTAATGAAAAAGATCTAATTGACTGGCGCGAAAGAATATTTAAATTAGACCCAAGAGTAAAGTCGACAGGATATGTCATCGAACCAAAGATTGACGGTTTGACAGTGGTGTTACATTATCAAAACGGTCAATTTGTGCTAGGCGCTACAAGAGGAAATGGAGAGATTGGGGAAGATATAACCTCAAACATACGCACGATTCGTTCCATTCCAATGACAATTCCAATAGAAAAAACCTCCAATAGAACTGTGCCATCAAATGTTGTTGTTAGAGGTGAAGTTTATATTTCGATTCCAGATTTTGAGACATTAAACGATGAATTGCTAAAAAATGGTGAAAAAATTTATCTAAATCCTAGAAATACTGCCGCAGGATCTTTACGACAATTGGATCCAAAAATTACCTCCAAAAGACCATTGAAATTATTGGCATACTCTATCGTTATGTCGAATTCTACTGAGTTTACTTCTCAATGGGAAATACTCAAATTCTTAAGAGATGTTGGTTTTCCTGTCTCTGATCTATCTGTATATTGTAAAACATTTGAAGATGTCCTTGTGGAAGTTAAAAAATTGGCTGCAAAACGGGATGATATTAATTTTGAGATCGATGGTCTGGTCATAAAAATTGATGATTTAGATCTTGCTAATGATCTGGGGTTTGTAGGAAAAGATCCCAGAGGTGCGATTGCATTAAAATTCCCGGCCAGGGAAGAAATCACGACAATGGTTGATATTGGTGTAAATGTCGGCAGAACAGGCGTTCTAACACCATTTGCTATTCTTGAACCAGTAGAAATTGGAGGTGTAATCGTTAAACAAGCGACTTTACATAATTTTGATTACATCCTGGAAAAAGATATTCGAATAGGAGATAGAGTGCTGGTAAAAAGAGCTGGAGATGTAATTCCATATATCATAGGACCAATATTGGAAACGCGAAAAGGGAGTGAAAAAGTTTTTTCTCCACCTTTAATTTGCCCAGTATGTGGTCAAGAGACAGAAAAATTAGCAGATGAGGTTGCATGGTATTGCGTAAATTCTGGATGCCCGGCACAGTTGGTTCGAAATATTGAATATTTTGTTTCCCGAAGTGCGATGGATATCGTTGGAATGGGCATAAAAATAGTTGAAATACTCGTGAGAGAAAATGTTGTAAAAGATGTAGCTGATTTATATAGTTTGACAGTTTCCGATCTTTTGCCACTTGAAGGGTTCGCTCAGAAAAAAGCTGAGAATTTGATTAATGCCATTCAAATCTCCAAACAGCGACCTCTTTCACGATTAATTACTGCTTTGGGAATTCGAGGAGTGGGGGAAGTCATGGCTTCAGAATTGACAAAATATTTTCATGATTTAGATGAGCTATCTCAAGCCTCTGAAGAAATATTAATGAGTATTGAAGGTATTGGTCCAAATATCGCAAGACAATTAGTGGACTGGTTTCAAAAAGATACAAATAAGCATTTATTGTGGAAACTAAAAGAAAATGGAGTTTGGCCAATTGAGGTATCTTCCAGTAAAAAAAGCGAAAACCAACCGCTGGCAGGATTAACGTTTGTTGTAACCGGTACATTAGAGAACTTTTCACGAGATTCAGTAAAAGAATATATTGAAGCCAATGGTGGAAAAGTTACTGGTAGTGTGAGTAAGAGTACAAATTTTGTTCTCGTCGGTGAAAATCCAGGTTCAAAAGTAGATAAAGCAATAGAGCTCAATATAAAAATCATTCGTGAAAATGATCTGACCACAATGGTAAATAAACCATGAATGCAATTATCTTGAGATCTGGTAGAGACAAAGCAGCAAAACATCGCCACCCCTGGATATTTTCCGGCGCAATCCAGGAAGTGATAGGTAATCCAACAAACGGTGAGACGATTGAAGTTCTTGATTCAAAAAAAGAATTTCTGGGGATGGCTGCTTATAGCCCTTTTTCTCAGATTAGAGCACGATTTTGGACTTTCAAAAAAGAACCGATTAATATCGACTTTTTCAAAAAACGCTTTCTATTTGCCTTTCAAAAGAGAAAGGATTTTCAAAAATATTCCACCGACACTGCCTGGAGGATGATTCACGGAGAATCGGACATGATTCCTGGGTTAATAGTTGATCGGTATAACGATATCTTGGTTCTTCAAATTTTATCCAGCGGGGTAGAATTTCATAGGGATATCATCATTTCAGCTTTAAGAGATGTAACTGGAATTGATAATATTTATGAACGGTCTGATGTTGATGTGAGAAGATTGGAAGGTTTGGCAGAACGAAATACGCTCGTTTCAGGCGTTGTACCTGAGGAAATCAATATCATTGAATGTGATCTTAAGTTTATCGTAAAGGTAACGACAGGACAAAAAACAGGATTTTATTTGGATCAACGAGATAATCGAAAAATTTCTTCTAAATTTTTTATGGATAAAGATGTATTAAATGTATTTTCCTTTACCGGTGGGTTTAGTGTTTATGCGGTACATCACAAAGCAAAATCAGTAATATCGATCGACAGCAGCAAATCTGCAACTGAGATAGCAAAAAAAAATCTGGAAATCAATGGATTAGATGGGGCAAATTGTGAGTGGTTGGTTGAGGATGCTTTTAAAGCCCTTCGCACAATGAGAGATCAGGATCGAAAATTTGATGTTGTAGTATTGGATCCACCAAAATTTGCCGCGACTCAAGCACAAGTTGAAAGAGCTTCTCGGGGATATAAGGATATTAATTTATTGGGATTTAAATTATTAAACCCTGGCGGCACTTTAATAACATTTTCATGCTCTGGGGGTATCAGTGAGTCATTATTCCAGAAAATTGTTGCAGATGCTGCCCTTGATGCTGGAGTCACTTCTTCAATTGTAGAGAAATTAAACCAAGGTCCAGACCACCCGATTGGACTTAATTTTCCAGAAGGGGCTTACCTAAAAGGGCTTATTTGCAAAATTGATTAAATTTGATTCAAAAAATATGTTGTGGAGATGGCGGGAATTGAACCCGCGTCCGAAAGAATAGATCATCAAACGTCTACAAGTTTAGTTGGTTCATCATTTCGCAACTTATTCAGAGAACCAGCAAAACTGAAAAAGTCACTATCTGCTTGAACCCGAAAGTTCTCTTTCAATTTGACCGCAGCTTGCAAATTGGCACCCTAACCTTGTGTCGCCCACTTTACCACCGGTTAGGGGACGGGGTAGGCGGACGTGGATCCCGTGGGACCCATTTAGCTTCTAGTCACTCACTAAGCAGCGAGGGGCATAGCAGCATATGTGTTTGTGCGATTGGCACTTGTTTTTTGTACTGATTTTACGATGTCGGTACCTCTCGACTTGCAGTCTGGGATCAGCCTCCTCCGTCGAAGCCTGTCATCCCCAATGCTACAATTATAACATGGCTATGTCCTTGTTCAATGACAGAAAGTATTGACACCTATAACCTGAATTTTCATTCGTCTGATATAAGTATTGTGACATTAAATCTAATAATAAAATGGATAATATGGAAAAGAAAAAAATTTATTTGGAATTAAGAGATTTATCAAAAATATATATTGATGGGGTAAGCCAGAATCGTGTTATTCTCGATAATGTAAATCAATGTTTCTTAGAAGGTGAAATTACCTCTATTGTAGGGAAAAGTGGGAGTGGAAAAAGTACTCTATTAAATTTGATATCTGGGATTGATTCCATCACAAATGGATCTATCATTCTTTATGGAAAAGATATATCAAAGATGGCTGATCGGGAATTAACAACTCTACGGAGAAATGAAATTGGATTTATTTTTCAATTTTTTAATTTGCTGCCTACTTTGTCGGTTTGGGAAAATGTTTGCCTTCCTCTTGAGCTTAAGTACAGATCTTCCAAGCAGGACTTTTCACGCGCAGAGTTTTTTTTAAAAGAAGTTGATATGTATGATCGTAAAAATGAATTTCCAGACAAACTATCTGGGGGTGAGCAGCAGAGAGTAGCAATTGCCAGAGCACTCGTTCACCAACCAAGTTTAATACTGGCAGATGAACCAACTGGCAATTTAGATGAAAAGAATGCCAATCTCATTATGAACTTGTTAGCAAAATTGGCCAGGGACAATCAGAATAATTTAATACTTGTAACCCACAGCCGTGAAGCGGCAAAATTCTCAGATAGGATTTTAACTTTGACGAATGGATTGTTAGTTCCATTTGTCGAATAATTTATTCACATAATATATGAATATTTTTCGATTTAGTTTGAGGTACCTTGTAAGAAAACGATTACAGACTACTTTGTTGATCGTTGGTATTGCACTTGGAGTAGCTGTAGTAGTTGCAATCGATTTTTCAAATGAAACAGCGAAAAAAGCTTTGGATTTAAGCGTTCAGAGTTTATTAGGCAATTCCACACACCAAATCATCTCCACTCATGGTCTTATCAATGAAGAAGTTTTTGTTAACTTAGTTAAGCAGGGTGAAAGTGATTCACTTTCACCAATCGTTGAAGGTTATGTATCAGTTCCTGCTTTTGATTCTAAAAGTATGCTAATTTTTGGAATTGATCCTTTATTAGATTTCAATATGAGAAATATTTATGGAAATCAAACAACTGTTTTGATTCCCCTCATTAATTCAATTGCTAAAAAAGGTAATACGATAATTTCGAGTGATATAGCCGAAAAATATGGATTAAACCTGAATAAATCCCTGGAAATTGAGTTTGAAGGGAAGCAGATTGAATTGGTAATTGTAGGAATAATTTCCAATGAAGATCCATTAATAAGGCAATCTTTAAATGGCTTATTGATAACAGATATTTCCACTGCTCAGGAAATCCTGGGAAAAGTTGGGTTTATTGACAAGATCGATGTCGTTTTCCACGATGAAAATAAAATAGAAAAAATTGCTGGCCTACTTCCCAAAGACATATTGATCATTAGCAGTAGTGAACAAAGGGCACAAGTCGAAAATATGGTTTCTGCTTTTCAATTAAATTTGTCAGCATTAAGTTTGCTTGCAATGGTTGTTGGATTATTTTTGATATATAACACGATGACTTTTTCTGTTATTCAAAGAAGGGAATTGATTGGCGTTTATCGGGGATTTGGTTTTTATCGCTCTGAAATCTTCTTAATGATTCTATTTGAAGCTTTAATCATTGCTTTAATTGGAACAACCATAGGACTTTTGAGCGGGATTATTTTAGGACGTCAAACTGTCAATTTAAATTTACAAACCATCAATGATTTGTATTACACCACAACCGTACAGGATGTTGGTGTCCCTGTCATCAGTATTGTTAAGGGATTGTTATTAGGTATTTTTGCAACAATTATTGTTGCAATTCCACCTGCTATTGAATCAACACGAGTTTCTCCAAGAAATGCTGAATTAAGATCCGGGTTAGAACTCAAAACAAGGCTTTCAATCAATCGTCTGATGTTGCTGGCAACATTGAGTTTCTTATTGGGTATTGTGCAAATATTTCTTCCAATCTTTCAGTCGAATTTATGGTGGACATTTTCTGCGACATTCTTAATTGTTGTTGGATTCTCCCTTTTAACCGCAGTCAGTCTTAATTTCATCCTCCCAAAGCTTGCAAACTTAACCAGAAGGTTAGTCGGCTTGTTTCCCAGTATGGCTATTCGAGAACTTTATAGGTCATTAAGCCGATCCAGCATCGCAATATCATCACTCATGGTAGCAGTTTCGGTTACGATGGGAATGACGATCATGATTGAGAGCTTTCGGACGACCGTCGAAATTTGGTTGAAAGAAACGTTAGTCGGAGATATTTATATTTCGGTACCAGACCAATTTACAAATCAATCCAATGCAGTCATTGATGGTCCAGTTATGGATGAATTATTAAAATTCTCCGACATTCGCTCATTCCATACGCTTGCTACGCTTTACCAGTATACGACGTCTGGGAATATTCAAATGAACGTTGTCACAAATGAAAACATTGGATTCGAAAGATTATTTGAAGAAATTGACGTTCCTAAGGAAAAAATTTGGGATTCATTAAGGAATGGGGCAATCCTTATGTCCGAACCACTTGCCAACAGGCTTAACCTACATGTTGGGGACTCGCTGGAACTTGATTCTCCCAATGGAGTCGTGAATTTACCCGTAATAGGCATATTTTTTGATTATGCTTCAAATCAGGGACATTTAATTATGTCTAAGGATACTTATGATCTTTATTGGGATCAATATGGTGTTACGGCTATTTCCATATATGTAAAATTTGGTAAAGATATTCCTTCCACTGTTAATGCTTTGATCCGCTTAAACCAAAATCAGACTCAGAAATTGATAATCCGTGATAACAAGACGCTTCAGAATGATGCATTGAAAGTTTTTGACCGAACATTTGAGATTACAAACGCACTAAGATTTATTGCGACAATCATTGCGATTATTGGAATTTATGGATCTGTATTACTCATTCTAGAAGACAGAAAAAAGGAAATCGGTATATTAAAGGCACTAGGAGTAAAACCGGGAGAATTTTGGAATCTTTTGATCACAGAAACGGGTTTAATGGGTCTCTTTGCGGGTATTTTTGCTATCCCAACCGGATATGTTGTATCCCTAATTTTAGTGTATGTGATTAATTTGCGTTCGTTCGGGTGGACAATTCAATTTCATTTTGACTGGCTATTTATTGTTCAGGCTTTAATTTTATCAACTTCGTCTGCAATTCTTGCCGGCATATTTCCAATAATAAGAATTAATCAATTGGAGACTATAAAAATATTAAGAGATGAATAAAAAACTAGTTATTAATCTTTCAATTATCCTACTTATCGTGGCAGTCCTCTCATTCTTTGCCTTTTCATCTCCTAAAAAGGCTGAAGAGAAATTTGTGCAATTTGATTTAACTGGAATGAATGCTTCTACAAACGGATTTGATAAAGCATTGTCAAAAAGGATTTTCAAATTTCCTAAAGATTTTGGAAAACACGAAGAATTTCAGACCGAATGGTGGTATTACACCGGAAATTTATTCGATTCAGTGGGACGACATTTTGGCTACCAATTAACATTTTTCCGCAGAGGGATTGATTCGAAAAATAATGTTTTCCGTGAATCTGGGTGGGCAACTAACCAAATATATTTTGCCCATTTTACGATTACAGACACAGAAAATGAAACACATCTACAAAAAGAAAAAATGGCAAGAAGCGCTTTAAATTTGGCAGGAGCAAAATCCGAGGAATTGTTCGAAGTATGGCTTTATGATTGGCGTGTCGAGCAAAAGAGTGAAAATGAATTTCAAGTAACTGCCAGTACGGATGATTTTTCAATCAATTTGACTTTGATCGATGAAAAAGGTCCGATCTTGCAAGGAGATTATGGACTGAGTAAAAAAGGAGATCAATCCGGTAATGCCTCGTACTACTTCAGTCAAACCCGATTATCTACGAATGGGACGATAACAATCGGAAAAGATGTCCATTCGGTACTAGGATTTAGTTGGATGGATCACGAATTTGGGAGTAGTACTTTAGGGGAAAACCAAATTGGTTGGGATTGGTTCTCATTGCAATTTGATAATAATGAAGAAATGATGTTGTTTCAAATTCGACAGGAGGATAACAGTATTAGCAAGAATTCCAGCGGAATACTGGTAAAAAATGATTCCACCACACGTTCAATTGGAA
>PHBS01000103.1 GCA_002841995.1 Chloroflexi bacterium HGW-Chloroflexi-8 | reverse complement strand
AAAATTGCAAACAGATGGAAAACAGGGAATTATCTGGAGCAAAGGGCTGTTATGGCTGGCTTGTGTGAGCCACGCTTGCTGAAAAAAACAGAATTCTGCCAGCAAGTGCTCGCCATTCTGGATGAAATCACCACAGGAATTGCTGCGACATCCGGAAACAAGAGCGATGATTTTCGCGTATTACGACAGGCTTTGGGTTATGGCTGGAGCGTGGCGATCGTTAGTGCTCCGGAGAGGGGAAAAGTGCTATTTGAGAAATGGGCAGCTTTCAATCACCCGGATATTCAATGGATCATAAAAGAGAACCTAAAGAAAAACCGTCTGATCAAACTGGATGCAGCCTGGGTGGAAAAGATGGGAAAGCTGGTAAGCTCATAAGCTGATAGTTCATGGCTCATAGGAAGCGAACCAACAGAATGACAATTTTTTGACGGCAAGAATTAAAGTCAGAAATTCTATTTAGAGTTTTATTGTGCAAAATATGCACAGAAAAAATCACAGACCAATCACCAATTTGGCGATGCTGAAATAGATAAACAAACCGGTGGCATCCACCAATGTACTCATCACCGGACCAGACACAACGGTCGGATCAATTTTTAGTTTAGCTGCCAATAATGGTAAAACTGCACCGGAAGCATTCGCCCAGACCACAATCGCGATGATCGAAAATGCTACAGTAAATGCCAAACCGGGAGTTGTTCCCCACGTTATGGCACGAAAATAAGCAAAAACGGACATTCCAAGCCCCAATATCAATCCAATCCTGAATTCATGCCACAAAGAATATAAGGCATCCGAAAGATCAATATCGCCCGTTGCCAGTGCACGAATAATGGTACTGGTGGTTTGCGACCCTGCATTTCCGCCGGTGCCGATCAAGAGCGGTATAAAATAGGTCAATGCCACCACGGATGCCAGTTCCACTTCAAACATGCGAATGACAGTGCCCGTCAAACTGCTGGTTAAGAATAATAACAAAAGCCAGCCAATTCGTTTCTTCGCGATAGTCCAGGTACCGGTATGTAAATAGGACTGATCTAAAGGTTGAGCACCACCCAAACGCTGGAAGTCTTCCGTGACTTCTTCTTCCATGACATCGATAACATCATCAACCGTAATGACACCAATCAACTTTCTGGAGACATCCACAACTGGCAGCGCCAGCAAGTCATATTTCTGGATGATGCGTGCGCACTCTTCCTGGTCAGTCCCGGCTGTCACCGATACGACCTGGGTATCCATGATCTCTTCCAGTCGCACATCTGCACCTGCCGTAATTAAATCTCGCAGACCAATTACACCGGCCAGCACATCATCCGCCGTCACCACAAACAGGTAATAAATTTCCTCGCTGTCCGGTTTATAAGTGCGCAAAACGTTGATGGCATCTGCGGCTCGCATACGGGTTCGCAGCGCAATAAAATCGGAGGTCATCAGACCTCCGGCACTGTCATCCGGGTGCAAGAGCAGTGGGCGCACCTCCTCCGAATTTTCCATTTGAGAGAGGTAAGATTCGGCTTGCTCGCCGCTGACATCGTTCAAGAAATCCGCCGCTTCATCCGGGTCCATCTCATCCAGAATTCTGACCGCACTCTCCGAATCCAATGCACTGACCAGTTCGGCAACCTCTTCATCTTCCAACTCTTCCAAAATGTCCGCCGAAATGGATGGATCCAAATGGGGAAGGAGGGCTATTTTTTCTTCATCTTCCAGCTCATAAAACACATCTGCCTGATCTGGCGTTCGTAAATCTTCCAGCACTTTTAAAGCAGAATTGATATCATTTTTTTCCAGCGCAGTTTGAATCTGCTCAAGAATAGAATCAGTATTGATGTTCAGCATCATGACACCTCCTGGGCGATCAGCCCTGGAGACGGTTAGCTGTAATTAACAGAAGACCAGGGTTTCGCTAGCTATTTATACTTCGTTTATCAGGTTCAGGGTCCCGGTCACCGGGAGTTTGTAGCGCGTCCATAGTCTCCACTTTAGAATTGTTAGATTTAAAATCCAGGATAATTATAAGGTACGAAAAGGTGGTTGTAAACAGGAACATTGGATGGAGAAAGTGCAGGTGATTGTGATCAACACGAAACCAGGTTGTCTGGGTGGTTGGAAAAAAACCTTTTGGAGGTGTTTATAATGTTGGAAATTTCTCTTGAACATCGAAGATCCAAAAGAGTTCGACGGAGTATGGTGATGGCATGTTTCCCAAAGAACCCCACACTCACACTACTCCGCAGCGATCTCTACAATTCCTTTTCTAAAAACCACTGAAAGCTATACTATTGAATCAATAAATAAGCATAGCGCGAAAAAGGAAATCCCTGCTTATTTGCAGTCGTACAAGCCTATTGACGTTTAATTATTTGTTCGGCGGCTGTGGTCAAGTCAACCCACCGGTTGAGATATTTCAATCCCTTTAGATTGCTTGAAGAAATTTATTTTTAGGTAAAAGCGTTGCCATGACGATACGCAGTGGTTAAAGTGTTGAAAGAAATATTGGGTGTAAGAAATTTTCATGTGAGGAATAGATTCTATTTTGATAACAAGTCTTGCATTCATAAAACCCTCTAACAAAGAAGGATCGCGGTATTTGGAACTGTAGCTTTACTGCGACCATGATTTTCAGTTTTTTCGCATGTTCGGTTTTTAATTCTTGCACACAGTTCTTTGAATAAAACGGAATATTAAAAACAAAAAGGAGTGCTATTTTGGCTAATTTGATTTATGTGGCGAATACGTCACTCGACGGATACACCGAGGATAAGGATGGAAAGTTTGATTGGGCAGAACCCAGTGAGGAATATCACTGGTTCATCAATGACCTCATACGGACAACCCAAACACATCTTTATGGGCGGCGAATGTATGAGACCATGCAGGTCTGGGAGACGGATCCCAATCTGGCCGCGGAGTCTGCAGTTACGCAGGACTTTGCGCAGATCTGGCAAGCGGCCAATAAAATCGTGTTCTCCAGAACACTGGCGACCCCATCCACTCGTAATACACAGATTGAGCGAACTTTCAATCCGCAAGCGATTCGACAACTCAAAGCGGCAGGAGAACATGACATCCTCATTGGAGGTCCTGAACTCGCAGCCCATGCCTTCCGGGCCGGGTTGATCGACGAGGTTCATTTGTTCATCGCCCCCATTCTCCTGGGTGGCGGCAAATCTGCTCTGCCTGACAACGTGCGATTGGAACTCGAGCTTTTGGAGGAACGTCGTTTTAGTAATGGTACAGTTTACCTCGGTTACCGAACAAGGCAGGCGAGAGCCAACTGACATAGCGCGCACACTTTGCTACACCACATCGCGCGAAAATAGACCGCCATTTTCAACATTACGAAAGGAGAATAATTGTGAAGATTTATCGTCTGGGTATCCTCGTCTTTTTCCTTCTTTTAGCAGGTTGTTCGTCCGGAACACAGTCTGAGAACCCAAAGTGGGTAGATCGAATGATCCATCAATTCGAAAGTGAGCCTGTTGGCAATCCACCGCAGTCCATTTGGCGTTACGAATATCAGGGGCAGATTGTATATTATGTTCCTCCCCAGTGTTGCGATCAATTTAGCAGCTTATATGACGCCGGTGGGGATGTCATTTGTGCACCGGACGGCGGTCTCACTGGGAGTGGTGATGGGCGTTGCAAGGATTTTATTTCGCAACGAACCGCTGAGACACTGATCTGGGAGGATCCGGGGACACGCTGAGACAATCTTAATGTGTCAGCGGGGTAAAACCGGACCCAGTCGGAAAACAGGGTCGCATCTCACAAGCATGCGCGATTTGCCAGAATATGCAATAATAGATATGGCTTTCTTCCGCCAATTCCCCCTCCCACCTGTAACACTTGCCATTAGGCTGCGCCGCCAATAGGAGAAATTTTAATGATGCAAGCATACAATCAAATCTTTGCGCGTGTTTACAATAGTAAATGGTCCGGCTTTGCCAGGAGTGTCGCCCCATTTATCCATGATTTCTACAATTCCACTTCCATCGGACAGGAAAACAAGACCATGCTCGACCTTTGCTGCGGTGCTGGTCATCTTGCTTGCCACTTCCTCGAAAAAGGTTATCACGTCGTTGGGCTTGATCTGTCTGAACCTATGCTCGACTACGCCAGGGAAAATACGCGTCAATATATCGAATCTGGTCAAGCTAAATTCATTCAGGGCGACGCAAGCAATTTCAAATTGGAGGAACGTTTCGGTTTGGTTGTCTCTACATTCGACGCACTCAACCACCTCGAAAATGAACAGGCTTTGAAAAGTTGCTTTGAATGTGTCTACAAGGTCAGTCAGGGTTTCTTTATCTTTGATCTCAATACCAGAAATGGATTGAAACGGTGGAATAGCATCACGGTGGATGAAAACAGCGAGGATGCTTTGATTATTACGCGCGGAATTTATGATGGTAAGAGTGATAAAGCCTGGACAAGAATTAATGGCTTTATTCAGAGGCCAGATGGGTACTACGAGCGCTTCGAAGAGACCGCGTTCAATTCCGTATTTGAAATGGCTAGGGTAAAAAGTGCCCTACTTGGGGTCGGTTGGAAAAATGTCTACTTCGCCAAAATACAAGATTTGAAAACCCCAATCAGTGAACCCGAACAGGAAGGAAGAGTATTCGTTGTTGCGAGTAAGTAGGTTTTTTTTTCAGGGAACTGACTGTCCGCCGCTGCTGAGCCATGCCGTTCGACCGCACCCGACTTATTGGGCTTGAACTACCTTATAATGGATTGACAGGTTCGTCTTGAAGTTCTACAGAGTGAAATGGAGTTAAACATGCAAAAGATCGTTTCATCAATCGGTCTGCCTTTAGAGTGGCAGCAACCCAATCTCCTCAAAATGGAATACGAATTGAAGTCAGGAGATTCTCTTCTTGCAACGCTACGCTTCCGAAGCTCCTGGGGCACTTTTGCAACTGCCGAAACCGCCGAAGGCTGTTGGACATTCAAACGAGTTGGATTTTGGCAGACAAGAGTAACGATCCATTCGTGCAATTCAGAAGATGAAATCGCTGCTTTCAAAAATAACACTTGGAGTGATGGGGGAACACTCCTCTTTCCAGATACACGGAAAGTTCTTGCAAATACCAATTTTTGGCAAACTCAACTTGAATTCAAAACTGAAAACGGGGAAACGCTCATTCAATTCCAGAATATTGGTTTCGTTCGCCCTTCCGCAAAAGTAACTATTAATGAAAGCGCGAAGGCAATCCCTGAACTGTCATGGATAGTAGCATTGGGATGGTATTTGATTATCATGTTGCAGAACGACTCTACCGCGGCAGCCTCGGCAGTGATTGTGATACCTACTTAATATTGCAATAGCGGTATCGAAATGACAATATCCAAAAGCGTAGCTTGAAATCCACCTGCTCCAACTCTTACTCCGACGGACAGCAGCTCCATTATTCTATCACTGCTGTTGAGACTATCCGTTAGGTCGACGCTTGAAGCGCTTGATTGATGAAGCAAAAACCCAGGAGGAAATATGTTTAGTGATATTGAAACAGAACGCTTGTTGTTAAAGTGCATTGACCTAAATGACAGAAAATTTATTTTTGAAGAATTCCAAAATGATTTTATTAATCAATATTTGTTTGACGCGGAACCAATGACAGAAATTAAAGAAGCTGATGACCTGATTGAATTTTACAATATGAAAGAGCCAAGAAATCAACACAGATGGGTTCTCATTAACAAGCTTGAAAAGTTAAAAATGGGCACTTGCGGGTTCCATCTTTGGGATCGGGAAAAGAATCAAGTTGAAATCGGTTTTGAGCTTATGCAGCAGTACAACGGAAAAGGATATATGACAGAAGCCGTTGAGGCAATAATTGAATTTGCACGAATTAAAATGAAAGTAAATAAAATAATTGCCATTGTTTTTGTTGATAATGCTAAATGTAAAAGATTACTGGAAAAGTTGGGATTCATAAATGTTGGTAAGGAAGAATGTATTTTTAGAGGAAGTATGTATTTACATGATATTTATGAATTGGATCTTCTGAAAGGATAGTGTTCTTCGCGTTCTTCGCGTTCTTCGTGGTTCAATGTTTTTTTATGAGCCATGAGCTAAGAACCATGAGCCTCCTCGCATTTTAGTGACTTTTCCCCCTTGACATTAACGTAACGTCATAGTTTATACTATTTGCATGTTTACCGTAAACCAGCTTTCGAAAATCGCCTGTATAACACCGCGGACGTTACACTATTATGACCAGATTGGGCTGCTAAAACCCACCACCATCGGTGATAATGGCTATCGTTATTACGGCGAGGACTCTTTGCTCCAGTTGCAGCAAATCATGTTTTATCGCGAACTGGACATTCCGTTGGAGGATATCAAGAAAATTATGGGACGCCGTAATTTTGATGTCTTGAATGCTCTCGAATCTCACAAAGAGCAATTAGAAAAGAAAATCACACGAATGGAGAATTTGATCAAAACTGTTGATAACACCATTGATCATATGAAAGGAAAGAAAGAGATGAGCAAAAAACAATTATTTGAAGCCTTTTCCGAAGAGCAGCAGGCTGAATATGAAAAAGAAGCCATGCAAATGTACGATCCTGAAATCGTCAAGGCATCCAATCGTAAGTGGAAGAGCTACAGCGAAGCTGAAAAGCAAAGAATTGGTGAGGAAGGCAATGGCGTCTACCAGGATATTGTGGATCAGATGGACAAAGGTCCCGGATCTGCAGAAATTCAGGACTGCATTGCACGCTGGCGCAAACACATGGATTACTTCTGGACTCCAAATCCGGAACAATTGGCAGGCCTGGCCGATCTTTATAACGAGGATCCAAGATTCAAGAAAAACTTCGATAAAATCGACCCGCGCCTGGCTGAGTTCATGCGAGAAGCAGTTCAAATTTATGTGAAAAACCTGAAGAAGTAAAAAAAATCGCTGGTCAAATGGCCAGCGATTTTACTATTTTCACCAATAAAAACAATTAACCGTGCCGTTCTGCTTCCAGCAGGTCGGAGACAACAGTCTCCAAATTGGCGACTGAATTACAGACTTTGGCCAGATGAATGAATGGTTTGTATCGCAGCATATCTGAATCCCCAGTTCCCCAGACCTGACGCTGCTCGGGGTTAAGCCAGATCAAGCGCTTGGCTCGCTCTGATAACTCCCGGACGATATCGATTCGTGGTTCGGTGCGTTTACCCCTCGCATCGCCAAGAATGATCACGGTTGTCTTGCGATCGACAATGGTCATCCAATTCTTGCGGAAAGTAGATAGAGAATTACCATAATTGGTGGCGCCAAACCCGATGGAATTCATAATTTTCTTCGTGGCTTCTTCGGGATCCAGCTTGTCCAGAATATCGGTCACTTCAATCAGATCGCTGGAAAACGCAAAAGCGCGCACCCCGGATAGAATTTCCCGCAAATTCCACAGGAAAAACAACAGGAATTCTGCCGAGGAAGCCACCGAGCCTGAAACATCGCATATCGCCACGATCTTTGGCCGCTGGATTTTTTTTAAACGGAATGCTGTGCGGAACAAAACGCCATCATTGGGAATATTCGTGCGAATGACACGTCTTACATCCAACTTGCCTTTCCGCTTCTTGCGTAAAACCCGTGCATGTCGGGTCGCCAAACGCCTGGCGATCTGTCGGATGATGATGCGCAATCTGGCTTTATCTCGAGGTTTGATACTTCCCAAGCGCATCTGATACAGAAACCCATCCCGAATGCGATCTGGTTCACCCCTGGCAAAGACCTCAAACTGACGGCGCACGTATTCACGAACATCCTCGCCCAAATTCTCCAGCGCAATTTCCAATTGATCTGCCTGTTGGCTCATTTGTGGAGAACCAAAGCGGCGCATGGTCCCAATTTCGGCTTGCACACCGCCCAAATCCATCTGTTCCAAAATGCGCTGGGCATACAGGTTGATCTGGGTAAAGAGCCGGATCTGGCTGATGCCAACCTGGTTAGCTGCCAACTCTATGGCCAGCAATAAACCGGAACGGTCGCCATCCAGGAGCATTTGTCCCAGCGTGGTGCTGCTGCCATTATCATCTCCGCTTTTCCCGTTTGCTTCTTTTTCAGAAGCCAGTTTTTCCCTTAATTCTTCCCGATTAAAGAAGTCATCGAAACAGATTTCGTAAATTTTCTTTTCTTCCAGCGATTTTGCTACCGTCAGACCAAGTGCATCCCGAAGCAAACTACGATCCTTGTATCCAACGACTTCGGCCACCAGCATGGCATCCAATTCTTCTGCCACGGAAATCCGGATACCGGAAGCTCGCAGCGTGGTCAGAAAACGGACCAGAAGCTCATGAGCAAACATGGATTAGAGGCAACCTTCAGCCTCAGACCTGGCTTTATGAACAAAGGCTGTCACCTGGCTGCCTACGGCATCTACATCTTCTTCAAATTTCAGCAAAACATTCAGGGTGTCGCGTACCATGTCATATTCCAAACAATCTGCATGCAGCAGGAGCAACACACGCGCCCAGTCGATGGTTTCACTGACCGAGGGTAGTTTCTTGATATCCATCCCGCGGATCTGTTGCACAAAGCTGACAAGTTGGAGGCGCAAACGTTCGCTGACGCCAGGCACACGCACCTCAACAATCTGTCGTTCCAGATGAGGATCAGGGAAACCGATATGCAAATGCAGGCAGCGGCGTTTGATGGCGTCTCCCATGTCCCGCGTGGAATTGGAGGTCAGGAACACGATCGGAGGTACCACAGCCGAGACGGTACCCAGCTCCGGAATGGTGACTTGAAAATCAGAAAGGATCTCCAGCAGGAAGGCTTCAAATTCCTGATCCGCTTTGTCGACTTCATCAATCAATAGGACTGCCCCACTGGGATGACGCAAAGCTTTGAGCAATGGGCGTTCTTCCAAAAATCGCTCGGAAAAGAAGATGTCATCGATGCTATCCAGGCGGGTTAAGGCTTCCTTAAGCGTGGAAGCAGAGCGCATTTCTTCCCCTAGTTTATCCTTAAGGATCTGGGTATAAAGCAACTGCTTGCCATATTTCCATTCATAGAGCGCTTTACCTTCATCCAGGCCTTCATAACATTGCATTCGAATCAACGGCAAGTTAAGATAGCTGGCAACGGCTTTAGAAAGCTCTGTTTTTCCAACACCGGCGGGACCCTCCACCAGAATCGGTTTGGTGAGACGTTCGGCTAGATAGACCGCAGTAGCGATTTGGCGGCTGGGGATATATCCCACCGAAGCAAGCCCTTCTGCCACAGAGTCTACGGTGATTAATTTTCGATCGATACCTTCATTCATTCAATAACTTCCTTCGTTAATGTTCTTTTGTGTAAAAAATTTGCGTCCCAACCTGACCTATCGGATCTGATGGGCGGAACGGGCGATATCCAGTGTTTTCTCAATATCCAGCAGGATCCGATCTATCCAATCATCTTCCCTTGTCCGAATTCTGCTCAGGATCTTGCTCGCTCGCCGGATCAAATCCCGCATGGCAATCAACCGCAGCTCCACAGTCTCCATGCCGGTTTCCCAGCCTTCCAGGGCTGTAAGTATAGGGCCGGATAAATCTAACAATGCGATTTCAATACCAGCCAGCTCGGCTAACTGCAGAGAAATTTCATCCATCAAATGGGTCTGTAAATTCAGGGCAGTCCTGCGAAAAACCAGGGAAAGTGCTGCACTCATTACACAAACCGAAATGGCATCTTCCAGGTTGCGGAAGGGCAGAGCTACTTCTTCATAAGCTCTTCCGGGATGTCCCAATAAAGCAGTTTGTGAAACCAGGCAATTTTCCAGTGCAAAGCCGCAATGCTGGGCAGGACGCAGAAATTCGAACTGTGGATGGGGTAATTGTATCAGACCGGGAGCAGATATTGGGATCAGGAATAATGAAAATTCCTTGCGGTCTCCGGTAATCCCAGTGATGGCTAGCACGGCGAGATGGCTGGCAATCGGTCCATTGGTAATATAGGCTTTTTGGCCATTTAGGATCCAACCGGTTGCGGTTTGTTCAGCGCTGGTTTTCAGAAATTTAGGATGTACACCGGCACCGGATTCGGAAATTGCCAGGGCGATGTTGACAGTCCCATTGGCTAGACCTGCTTTTATTTCCGCTGGCAGGCTGGCATATTTCTCCAGAACCAGCGGCACGAGTGCATTAACCATCCAGGCCATCGCGAAACCAAGAGAGCCGGACTCACGAGCTATGATCGCGCTTCCGCGTGCAACTACAGATGGGTCCGCTGCATCCAGGAGTTTCCTCTGACCCATCTCAAGAAATAAATCTAAAGGAAAATTCTGGGGATCAAAAAGCCCGGGGTGATTTGACACATGACGTTGTGAAAAATCTCTTAATTCTTCGAGCAAAAGGACTCCTTAGATCAAGGCGCGAGACATCTTACTTCGATAAATCAGAAGATTTAAGAATAGCCCCACCATAAATTTTCGAGAATGTTGGAGATCGGGAAGCTAATTCAAAAACGAAGTCAACTCACCGATTGCAAGGTCAATTCTACAATACTTTGAATTTCTGTCAATCGGTGGTGCGGGTGTGAAAACCGGGATTTTAGGTTGTAGTGAGGCTATGTCAGTCTTTAAAAAACCAGGTTTCTTAATGCCCTCACGGCGTTCATCATCCGGATGAAACCTGGTTTTGTGTTTGCACGCAATGTGTCTGTCTTAAAAAACCAGGTTTCTGAATGCCCTCACGGCGCTTATCTAAAGAATGAAACCTGGTTTTGTGTTTGCATTTAGGCTGTCTATAAAAAACCAGGTCTCTTATTGCCCTCACGGCGTTCATCATCAAGATGAAACCTGGTTTTGTGTTTGCACACAGTGTGTCTGTCTTTAAAAAACCTGGTTTCTGAATGCCCTCACAGCGCTTATCTAAAGGATGAAACCTGGTTTTAACTGTTCCTGTTTGCAGTATGTATGATCGATCTCTTCAGGTTGTAAAATACAAAAAATCAAGTGAAACCTGGTTTTATCGAAGCAAAAGCCCTGACTTGAAGGAAGAAAAACCAGGTTTCTTTATCCCCTCACGGGGCTCATCATCAGGATGAAACCTGGTTTTGTGTTTGCACGCAGTGTGTCTGTCTTAAAAAACCATGTTTCTTAATGCCCTCACGGCGCTCATCATCAGGATGAGACCTGGGTTTGTGTTTGCATTTAGGTTGTCTCTTAAACCCAGGTCTCTTATTGCCCTCACGGCGTTCATCATCAGGGTGAAACCTGGTTTTATAAATTCTTAAAATTCAAACTCAAATTCGCTTCAAAACCTTTTCGATCCGCGTCAAAGCAATTTCCAGCTTCTCGCATGAGGTTGCATACGATATCCGGCAAAAACCCTCACCGCCAGCTCCAAAAGCAGATCCGGGGACGATGGCCACCCGTTCTTCATTCAATAATTTATTCGCAAAAGTTTCATCATCCAGACCGGTCACGCTGACCTTAGGAAAGGCATAAAATGCACCTTTCGGCTCAAAGGTGGGGAGCCCCATCCGATTCAGGTCAGCCACCACAAATTTGCGGCGACGATCATATTCTTCCACCATCATGGCTACCGCTTCGTCAATATCCGCCAGCGCTTCAATAGCAGCGATTTGCGAAATCGTTGGTGAAGACATGACAGTGAATTGGTGTACACGAACCAGACCTTGAATGATTGCTGCCGGACCTAGAGCGTAACCGATCCGCCAGCCTGCCCGGGCAAGGAGGGGAAACAAACATGTTGGTGACCGCCATAAACCAGACGATCATAAATCTCATCCGAAAGTACAAGCAAATCGTATTTCTCAGCAATTCTGGCAATTTCAAGCAATCTTTCGCGAGTCGCCACAGCACCGGTCGGGTTATTTGGAAAACCAATCAGGATCGCCTTTGTGCGGGGTGTCACAGCAGCTTCAATCGCCCGTGTATCCACATCGAAATTATCTTCCATGTGGCAGGGGATCTCCACCGGCACTGCGTCTGCCAGCATGACCTGAGCCTGGTAAGACACGAAACAAGGGGTCGGGATAATGACTTCATCACCCGGATTTAATAAGGCGGTAGCTGCCAGATACAGGGCTTCGGATCCACCCACCGTAATCACAGCTTCAGTTGCCGGGTCATATTGGACGCCGTACAGAAGGTTGATATGAGCTGCTAATTTTACGCGTAATTCGGTAATACCGGCATTGGATGTGTAATGGGTTTGACCCTCGCGCAGTGCACGAATCCCGGCCTCGATAACACTGGGTGGGGAGTCGAAATCTGGCTCGCCAATACCGAGTGAAATTACATTATCCATGGTGGCTGCAATATCAAAGAATTTTCGAATTCCTGAAGGTTTCAGTTTCGAAACACGCGTTGAAATTAAAGATTTTGGCATTAGTTCTCCCACAAAACGTCAAAATTGATTTTAAATGGGCGTTACCGTCCATTCATCTTTAGAAAAATTATACTTCAGCAAGAAGGTTTCACCTGCATCATTTTCGACTGTAAATTCTTTACTTTCAGGGTGTAGTCCGCTGGAAAGAATTTTTGCAACGCTGTACTCCTGTTCTTGCCAGAAAAATCGGACCGGACGCTCAGCATAACTACTGTTGCTAATACAACTGACCCGATCCATTAGGGTTTGATCCCGGAATTATCCCCTAAATTCAACTTCTGAAACTGACCACGAATATCCACCTGGCGCCCTAACAAGCTTTCTTCCAGAATGATTTCACGAACCTGAGTGCCTTCATCCAGAATGCTGTTGCGGATGATAGCATTTTCGATAATGCATTTGGCTCCCACGGATACATGCGGTCCGATCACGGAGGATTTGATCACGGCACTCTCATGGATATAAACAGGCGGGATAATGGTGAGGTTCTCGCAATGGCAATTAGGTCCCGTTCCACGGCCGTGATCCAATAAATAACGGTTTGTCTCCAGGACTGCTGCTGGTAAACCGGGATCCAGCCAGGCTTCCACCTGACGCGGTAACATTTTTATTCCATTCTTAAGATAAATATTAACTGCATCCGCCAGGAAAAACTCGCCTTTTAATGTTACTTTGAGGCGCATCTGCTCTTCAATGGCGGAGATCAAGTCGCTTCCGTTTCCAAAATAATAGAATCCGACCATGGCCAGATTATTTTCAATTGTGGCGGGTTTTTCCACCAATTTTTGCACAAAACCATCTTCCCTTAATACGGCAACTCCAAATCGCCTCGGATCCGGAACAGGTTTGACCCATACACCGGACTCAAATGTGGGATCGGATAGGATTCCCAAATCTGTCTCGATCAAGGTGTCCGAAAAAGTCATCAACACGGGTGAATCAAGCAAATACTCCCTTGCCTGGTACAACGCATCCGACTGACCCCGCATATCGGTCTGTGTGACAAAATGAAAGATTTTATCCGGGTGAAATCGTTGCATGTGTTCGGTGACCTGTTCTTGCTGATTGGGTCCAACGATAAAAACAATTTCGGATTCGAACGATTCTGGTAAAGTTTTAAATTGTTCCAACACATAATCCAGAACTGTCTTTCCCGCTACTGCAATTAAAGGCTTGGGCTTGCTCCAGGTATGCGGACGCATACGAGTACCAAAACCTGCCATTGGAATCGCAATTTTTAACGTTTTGCTCAAAGCTGCCTCCCTGATTCGTGTTTCTTATCCTTATTGTAACAAATCTTTGCATTTCATTGGGAGCTATACAAGGTAGTAAAGAGCAATGATTTTGAGGAAAATCTCTTAGTTCATAACTGATGGCTTACTCTTTTTGTCAGGTTTTTTTCGCGCTTTTCGTGGTTTTCGTGGTTAGAGCTTTCATTTCTATAATCTTTAAAAAAAGGTCAAATTATCCAATGAGCGATTTTTCAAAAAATTAATACTCAAGGATCGCACCCTTATTATCCACTCCTTGTTATAGGTTTTATGATTCTTACATTCGTTCTCATGGTAAAATCATTCAAAACTTTGCAGATTTGCACCCATTCTCTCCTTAAAAATATCCCATTTCGAGGTTATCTATGAACTACCAGGCAGTCATTGGGCTGGAAGTACACGCGGAACTTCAGACAAAAACAAAAATGTTTTGTGGATGTCCGGTCGTTGATTCAACAAAAGCCGCTCCGAATACTGCCGTTTGTTCTGTGTGCTCCGGCCTTCCTGGGGCACTCCCGGTGGTAAACAAAAAGGCTGTGGAGTATGCTATCCGGGTTGCCCTGGCTCTGGGTTGCAAAATCGCTCATACCAGCATTTTTGCCCGAAAGAATTACTTCTATCCGGATTTGCCGAAGGGATACCAGATATCCCAATATGAAAACCCACTGGCACAATTTGGCGTTCTCAGTATTGATACACCACTGGGAACGAAGGATATCCACATCACGCGCATCCACATGGAAGAAGATGCCGGAAAACTGACCCATGTCGTTGATGAAAAAAACGGCTCCTATTCTCTGGTCGATTTGAACCGTGCCGGCGTCGCTCTGCTGGAAATCGTTTCCGAGCCAGACTTAAATAGTGCAGAAGAAGCTGTTGCCTACGCTGTAGCTTTGCGGGATATTGTTCGCGAACTGGGGGTGAACAGTGGCGATATGGAAAAAGGTGTCATCCGCTTTGAAGCCAATGTTTCTTTGCGGCTTCCCGGTGCCGAGAAATTAGGTACCCGTGTAGAAATCAAAAATCTAAATACATTCCGCGGGATGGAAAAAGCAATTCGGTACGAAATTGCCCGCCAAACCCGGTTATTGGATATGGGGCAGTCGGTTATTCAAGAAACGCTTGGTTGGAATGAGGATCAAGAAGTCACTTACTCACACCGCAGCAAAGAAGAAGCCCACGATTACCGCTATTTTCCGGAACCCGATCTCCCCCCCCTGGTTGTGGAAGAAGACTGGATCGAAGAAATCAAGTCAAAACTTCCTGAATTACCGCGTGCCCGTTTGCAACGAATTCAGAGAAATTACGGTCTCAACCTGGAGGATGCCCGGTTAATCGCCTCAGATGAAGACACTACCCGTTACTTTGAAGAAGCCGTTCGCGTGGATCCGGAAATCACACCGAAAACTATCACAAACTGGATTGCGGGACAAATCTTAAGTTGGATCAATTCTCATAGCAAATCCATACGGGATATCCCTGTCCAACCGCAGGAACTGGTTAATCTTCTGCAAACGCTTCAAAAAGAGGAAATCAACCAGAACACGGCCAAGATAATCCTGGAAGAAATGCTGATCAGTGGAAAACCTGCCAATCAAATTATTGCCGAAAAAGGTTATCAACAAGTCTCAGACGCAACCACAATTAATGGTTTGGTAGCGCAAGTGCTACAGGAAAATCCTAAACCGATGGCGGATTACCTGGCAGGCAAAGAAACTCTCATCCATTGGTTTTTTGGGCAGGTCATGCGGGCAGCGCAAGGTCAGGCAAATCCGCAGGTTTTACGTGAAGAACTGGAAAAGCAGTTGAGAGCGAAGAAAAGAGATTAGCTCATGGCTCATGGCTCATGGCTCATGGCTGATCTGCCAGCTACCAGCTACGAGCTACCAGCTACCAGCTACGAGCCATGAGCTTTACTATTTGTATTACATTTCACAAACAAAGTAGATGGAATGCATAATCGAAAGGCGATTTTTATCATATTGACTTGACCCTTTGATTTTGTTAACCTAAATATAGAGATGAGGATCATGTGAATTTCTTGATCAAACATTCAAGGCGTTAATCAGCGGACCCTTTCCGAGGTGTCCGTTAATTTTTGTTTGAGAATGTCCTACTCAATTGTCGTTTAAAAATTTTTATCCATTTTTAAGTCAGGAGAAATGCCCGATGGCAGGTACAACAAATACGTTTGAAATGGCGCAAGCCCAGTTTGACCGTGTAGCTGACATGCTTCAGCTTGACTCTGAAGTACGTGAAATGCTGCGCTGGCCGTTACGTGAGTTTAGCTTTCGTATTCCTGTCCGCATGGACAACGGTACGATCCGTGTGTTTCAAGGTTTTCGCGTGCAGCATAATGATGCACGAGGACCCAACAAAGGCGGCATTCGTTTTCATCCCGCTGAGACAATTGATACAGTGCGCGCGCTCGCGACCTGGATGACATGGAAATGCGCAGTGGTTGATATTCCTTTAGGTGGTGGTAAAGGCGGCGTCATTATCGACCCAGCCACACTTTCTATTGGAGAAAAAGAACGTTTGGTTCGTAAATACGTCCAAATCATGTTCAAAAATCTTGGCCCACGCCAGGATGTACCGGCACCCGATGTAGGGACCACACCTCAAATGATGGGTTGGATGATGGATGAATATTCCAAATTGGCCGGTCAATTTACACCTGGTGTGATCACAGGTAAGCCCGTGGGTAATGGTGGCTCTCTGGGTAGGACCGAGGCGACCGGTTTTGGCGTCATCTACACCGTCCGTGAAGCACTCAAACACCTGCAACTGGATCCTAAAACATGCACAGCAGCGATACAAGGGTTTGGCAATGTGGCTCAATATGCAGCCATCGGTTTTATTGAATCCCTGGGTGGTACGGTGGTTTGCGTGTCTTATTGGGACCGAGATGACCGTGCTTCCTACACCGTCACAAAAAATGACGGGATTGATCCCCATTTCCTGATGTCAATCACCGATCAATACGGCTCCATTAATAAAGCCAAAGCCCAGGAAGCTGGTTATGTAATTGAGTCTGGCGACGCATGGATTACAAAGGATGTCGATGTTCTCATCCCGGCTGCGCTCGAAGGTCAGATCAACGCAGATAGCGTCCAGAAGATCAGCCAAAAGGTTAAAGTGATTGCAGAAGGCGCAAATGGTCCCACTACGCCGGATGCGGATAAGATCCTCACCGAGCGTGGAATTTTCATGATTCCTGACTTCCTGTGCAATGCCGGAGGTGTGACTGTATCCTATTTTGAAGGCGTTCAAAACGATATGAACTTCTATTGGACAAAAGAAGAAGTAATCGCACGTGAAGATGAAAAAATGACCTCTGCTTTCAACGCTGTTCTGGCGATGTCATTAAAAGAAAAAGTCTATATGCGTGATGCAGCTTATATGGTAGCCATCGCTCGCGTTGTAAAAGCGATGGAATTACGCGGCTGGATCTAAGCCTCGATACTGCTTGTAAATCAAAATCTCCCGGAATTACCCGGGAGATTTTTTATAAAAGCTCAAATAACTTAAGACTGCCGAGTATCGGTGTCGTTTTTCTATACCTTGAAAATTCCTCAGTTTTATCGTTTTTTGAATATATCAAAGTTAGAGGGTGTATAATAATCAGGAACAAATTTTCGATTGGACCGGGAAAAATAATTGAAACAGGCTATTTTTGTATTTCTGATTGCAACTGAATTTATCATTTTCTTTTTAGCAATATTGGTAATCTTGCGCAGCAAATTGCCTTTATTTGATTCATTTGCCTGGTTCTTGTTAAGTATTTTTTTCCCGATTTTAGGACCATTCTTGACGATCGCATTTTTACCCAAAAATAAAAATATTCAGGAATCCAATCAGCGGCAACAAACATCCACGAATAAACAGCATTGATAGATTGGATTACTTAGTAGCACCTTCCTTAAAGAACTTAAAAAATAAATAACTGCCAGCTAATAAAATAATCACCCCGGCTACTACAGTAAACCCAAAAGGTTTTTCTGTAGATAATCCTGAGTCAAAAAAGAAAGCCACAAACAGGAGAAGGCCGTAAAAATATAAACGTTGAAATCCAAGGGCATAAGCGAGAAACCAGGTCACCGTTCCTAACAACGACCCAATTACCAGATTACTATTTTCTTGTATGTAATGAAACAAGCCAGTTAATCCTGGTTCTTTCTTTAAGGAAAATAAAAGTACGGAAAAAATGACCACAACAATTATTGCGATTCCGGTTATTTTCCGCTTCTTTTTGGCTTTCAATTTCAAATCAACTGCCCTGGGAAGCGTAACCCAGCGCTTTAACATGACTGGAATGATTGCGAAAGGGATAATCATCAAGCCAAACCAGTTAGACCATTGAAAATAGATGATTAAACCCAACCAAATTACCAGGATTCCAAGATAAATGTCCCAAATGCCGTCTTCAAAAAATTTCCAAATTAATGATTCTCGTTTTTCCTTATTCTTTTTAGATTTCTTCGACATCAATTCTCCGTTTTACCCTCAGGATCGTAGCAAAAATAAATTTATATTTCAATTCACTCATATCGAATTTTTTTAAGTCAAAGACAGTTATTCTTCGATAAGATTCATCCAGCAGAATCGATGGATTACCAGCACTTTATTTTACTGTAGAAGGGATAAAAATTTCTTTATTAGAAGCCCTGACAAAAGCCGACTGTTGCGTTTCATGGACGATCGTCAAAACAGGAGGCGGTTATTCTGGTTCACAATAAAAAAAGTCTCCGGCGTTTATCACTGAAAAGCTGAAGACTTTTTCCTGAACATTATTATCTTGATTTGTATTCCCCTACCGGATCCATCCTGTCATTGAATTTGGAAAGCTAGAAGGTTTGACTTTGTAAATGCAAAACAGTCACACTGGCATCAATATATTTCTTCCCTAATGCCCTGGCCACTGAGACTCGATGATGACCATCACGCACAAAATAATGATCAGCGACCTGAATTAGATCCACAGCTGAAAGTTCACCACCCTCGTAAAAAATTTGCGCAACACGTGCCCAACGTTCCATTGAGCGGTCACTAATAGGCGAGAATTGGGCATCAAAATCTTCACAACGACTGACTGAACCGATTACTTTTTCAACAGGAACACTCATGAGCCCCTGTTCAAAGCTATTCTCAATCTTAGAATTACCTTGTAAATCAGATAATGACTTCATCCGAACAGGATGGTGTAAAACACGTTTCCATAATCGCCAAAACATTCCACGCACTTTCGATTTACTGAATAAACTCAACGAAAGTTGCTGATTCAAAGAATGGCCTTGTTTTGACTGCATCAGGTTTGCCTGTTGTTTGATATCCAAAACCTGAAAATTGTAATCCAGCGTCATGATTGTGCTCCTTGCTTTACCGAAAACGAACTTTCTTCAGCATTGAGGATACTTTTATTACAGAGTATTTGCCCCCTATACTTCACCAGTTTTCCTTTGACCCATTGGTGAGATTAATCCCTATACAATTGGATAGGGATCAGGTATACATTTTTGATTTACGGAACGTATGGGGGAAGGTCCATCACTCGATATTCTCCGTTCTTCCATGAAACACGAATAGGAAATTGTGAGACCGGAGGCATTTCTTGTGCTGTTGCGCCACAACATGGCCCTAAAACAAATAAATCACCTTCATTCGTTTGAAATTCAACCATAAAAACAAAATTGAAATCATCAATTTTTTTCTCATCCAGGATATTTTTTATGGCCAAACATTGAAACCCATTGATTGTGCAGGCAGATTCAAATAGTTTCCCCACCTGATCCAAACGAACATCCGGATTATATTCAAGCAACACTTGAAGATCTCCACCAAAAATTGTCTCCACCTGGTCATAATTTTTTTGGTAAAGGATTTCAAAATACCGAAGAAGTGCGCGCCTGGCTGAAACAGGATCAACGGTCGCTTCAGATTTATGGTTTTCAAAAATTGGTTGACATGCCGAAATTAACAAGACGAGAAAAGAAATTGATAAGAGAATTCTTTTCATAGCAACCTTAAACAAAAGAATCAAATTTGGGAACTATCCCCTTTGTTGAGGCGTCATAGGAAAGAAAGCTTTTTGTATTTAATCCTGAACTTTATGCCAGGACCAAATCTAACACGAAAGCGGTACAATTGAAAAGCAACAAAAACAATCGTACACAAAAAGTATAACAAAATTCAAACTGAGAGAAATAGGAGAATATATGAGAACGAATTATAAATTGATCATTTTATCCCTGATTGGGATACTCGTTTTTGCAAGCTGTACTCCACAAGCACCTGTTACAACACCCGACCCTGCTGTGGAAACCGCCGTGTATAACTTGCTTGAAACCCAGGCCATGCAAAATGCCCAGGCAGAATTAACACAGGCGGCATTATTAAACCCAACTGCTACCCCAACCGAATTGCCAACCAATACACCCGAAACACCCACATCGACCTCATTACCGCCAACGGCCACACCTTTGCCACCAACACCATTCCCAACTTTACCACCTCCCACTGCAACCCCAATTCCATTTACAGCGACCCCAACGGCCACACCTACACGATCTGACTTTAACTGTTCGGTCACAACTTTCTCTCCAGCCAATAATTATGTGATGAAACCGGGTACCGACTTTGATGGTCGCTGGACCATTAAGAATACCGGATCAACAACCTGGGGACAATCGGAAGCAGATTTTTATTATGTCAGCGGGACAAAGTTTCAAACCCGATATGATGCCATCGATCTTCCTGCAAGTATCAGCAATGGGAATTCAGTGGATTTAGTCCTCGATATGCTTGCGCCAACCGGTGAAGGCACCTATTCAACAACCTGGGCGCTTCGTATGAGTGGCGTTTCGTATTGTTTCGTAAATCTAACCATTGTTGTAAAAAATTAATTAATCCGTGATTCACTGAAAAGGTCTGTGAGAATTAAAAACACAGACCTTTTTTATTATGTAAAAGAAGCGTGCACTGCTTAACAAATTTTAAAAATCATATATACTGTTAACTAAACCTTCCGAATTTGTTGAAGAAAAGTAAAAAGGAAACAAATATCATGAGAGATGTTATTTGGAATTTATTAACGATTTTAGCTATTATTGCTGCTTTATTTTTTATTCTCATTTTCGGTTTTATGTTTCTTAATCCAAATTCAGCATTAAATCCATTAGCGCCACCAACTTTACCAGCACCATTGACCTTGCCGACTTCAACAGCCACATTAAAACAACTTCCTCAAGTAAATACTGCCACTCCAATACCAGTGGAAAACACCGCAGAATCCAGTGCAACGCCTAAACCTTCTTCCACCCCTTTACCCACCAATACGTCTTTTGTGTTGCCTTCAGCAACAATTACGCCTACGCCGACATCGACAGAGACTTCCACACCCACTGCATCACCCACCAGTGCTGATTTCCAGTGTGAGGTGGTAAGTACTTCACCTAAGCTCGGTGCAACTTATCCAAGTGGCGGAGACTTTGACGGGCGCTGGACTGTTAAAAATGTTGGCACGGAAGTTTGGGAGGCCAATGTAGATCTGGTTTACCGCAGTGGCACAAAATTCCAGGCCAATCATGATGCCGTCGATCTTCCCAATGCTGTATCTCCCGGATCCAGCGTCGAAATCATCGTGGATATGTTTGCCCCCAGAGAAGCCGGTACCTACGAAACTTTCTGGTCACTTCGCAAAGATTCGACGTATTTTTGTGAAGTGAGATTGGTCATCAAGGTGCAATAAAACTTTTTGAAAAGATTTTTGAATACTCTCAAAACCCGCCAGGTGCGGGTTTTGGTTTTTAATTTTTATTGTTGATAGAATCTCCCCAGCCAGTCGAATACCATAATAAATATTCCTGCAGATGCGATTGCCAATAAATCGTGTTATGTTCCCCAGGGCTAACATTACGATCAAAGGGAAAATCATATTTCAGAAAATCAGAAATAAATGCATCCCAATATTTTTTATAAGGATCTTTCTCACCAATATCAAAGGTCAAGCGCAATGAACCAATCTGCTTAACATGATCAATCCAGCCTGACAATTTGGGAACTTCATTGCCAAAGGTTGTAAAACTATGTGCACCGATTGCTCCAAACAGTTCGGGGTTTGACATTCCAATTTGAAAAGCCCAGTTTGCACCTCTGGAAAGTCCCCCGATTGCATGCTGAGCTCGGTCAGTGTTTACAGCATAGTTTTTAAGCAGGTTAGGCATAAAATCCTCAATAATCGCTTGATCGTAGTTTGAATCACGTGAATCAATCAGGTATCTTTTTTCAAACGGGAACGCAATGATTAATGGAGGGATAGTGCCATTTAAGATCAAATTGTCGGCTTTTTCTGTGATACCCATCTTGATCCACATTTCGGGGTCGCCAATTTGACCGTGCATTAGAACCAATAAGGGATACCCGGGTGAAAAATCCGCGTCATAACAGGGAGGAAAATAGATGAAATACGTAAGGGTTTCGTTCAGTGCTGGCGACATGATTTCAGAATGACTAATCGTTCCTTTTTCAAGACATGAACTTTTGTAAGGTGTGGGGGAAATTTCAAGTGATTGAACAGGTGCAGAAGTTTGTATAGGAATTACTGTGCCAGAAGTTGGTAGTTCTGTTGGTATTTCTTTTGTAAGTGTAGTGTTTGGATGAGGAACTTCCAGATTTGGTTGCATGGTAGAAGATCTGCTGGCTGAACATCCCAAACAGAACATTAACAGGCAAAATACGCTGCTCCGGATGAAGAGTTTTAGCAAAAAAGGTATAAAATAAAGGATGCGTCTTGACGATTTCAACTTAATGCGATTATACTCTTGTTGCTCGTTGCTCGGGGTGTAGCGCAGTTGGCCAGCGCACCGCGTTTGGGACGCGGGGGTCGGCGGTTCAAGTCCGCCCACCCCGACCAAAAAAACCGTCAGGATATCACCTCGACGGTATTTTTTTAAAATCATAATTTGAGGTTTTTGTACTGATGAAAAAAAACAAATTTGATGGTGTTCTAGAAGCAGTCCGTGTGGATCAAAACGACCAATTACTCCTCGCCAAAATTTATGAGAAACGTGGTGTTGTTTGGTCTGATCATTTTCTGGTTAATCGGGAAGATTTCATTCAACGGATTAAAAACGGAAATGTTTTTGTGGTCGGAACCAGGCAGTATAAATTAGGTTCCTCTTTTGAAACAAGCGATTCGGTACAGCTTTCTTTGAATAATGAACAGGCATATATCCGTCTGGATCAGGAAAATTCACCCTCTGACAATTTAAAAAATCTCCCAAGGTTTTAATGACTCAACCCCTCCTGTCTGTCATCATTCCAGCACACAATGAAGCCGAAAGACTTGCTCCATCGCTGATCCAACTAAATGCTTTCCTTGTCCTGCAAACCTATCAGGCAGAAGTATTGGTTGTTGAGAATGGTAGTAAAGACAGGACATATGAAATTGCCAGTAGCTTTATTCCCCAAATGCCAAACCTTCGAGTTTTGCAGGAAGCCCTTCCCGGAAAAGGACTGGCGGTACGTAGCGGTATGTTGGCAGCAATGGGCAAGTATCGTATTTTCTGCGATGCTGATTTCTCCATGCCCGTCGAGGAAATTAACAAATTTATCCCACAATCGGGAATGATGTATGATGTTGCCATTGGCTCACGCGAATTACCAGAATCCCGGCGTATTAGTGAGCCTGAATACCGCCATCGAATTGGCCGGGTATTTAACAGCATGGTGAGGTGGTCTGTTTTGCCAGGCTTGCAGGATACCCAATGCGGATTTAAAGCATTTCGCGATGAGGTGGCAGATAAAGTTTTTAAGATTCAGACTCTTCCAGGCTGGTCGTTTGACGCAGAAGTATTGGTAATTGCACGCCAACTGGGTTATACCATCAATGAAATTCCAATTACCTGGTACTACAAACCTGGAACCAGGCTTCACATCCTGAAAGATTCGTTCAAAATGGCTCTTGATTTGCTCACAATCCGGCGTAACGCACGGCAGGGGGTTTATGAGCACCCACAAACAAAAATTTGAGATTCCACCTTCTCCCAATCTCGACTTTGAAAATGCACTTTGTGTAAAAAGAACGATTCCGATAGCGGGTTTGGATGAAGCAGGACGAGGCGCCTGGGCTGGCCCGGTATATGCCGCAGCAGTGATTCTTCACGTCGATATACAAATTCAGAATCAGTTGCAAGGGGTACGGGATTCAAAACAAATGAGCGCTAAACAAAGGGATTACTGGGCTGAAAAGATAAAAAACCTTGCTCTTGCCTGGGGAATTGGATCTGCGGACCACATAGAAATTGACCAAATTGGGATCATCGCTTCCACACGTCTGGCCATGTCTCGCGCGATCGATCAACTGACATCCACGCCACAGCATTTATTAATCGATGCTCTCCGCTTGCCAGCGATGAGTATTGAACAAACTGCAATCATTAAAGGCGACCAGCGTTCACTCAGTATTGCTGCAGCATCCATCCTGGCAAAAACCGCTCGGGATGCCTGGATGCGAACAATTGCGGAACAACATCCGGATTATGGATTTGCTCAGCACAAAGGTTATGGTACCCGACTGCATCAGGCTAAATTGATTGAACTCGGACCTTCACCCATTCATCGAACGAGTTTCAGACCCATAAAAGCGATAATTACTTAATAGAAGACGTCAATAGCTTGAATAAAAGTGGAAGTGTTCTCAGGATTGACTGATGAACCAAACCAAAAAATCCTGATTTATAATTTCCGTGACAACAATGATCAAACAGATCCCGGATTCTGAAGGATTGATCAAAATATCGAAATTATTTCTTCTTCCGTGCCATACCTGCATATTTTACAAATTCGGCTGCCAGAGAAGGAATGATTAACAAAGGAAGGATTAATTCCCATTCTCTCCATCCTAATGGAACCGTGTTAAAAACCTCATTAAAGAATGGCGTATAAATAATTAACATCAACAATGATAATGAGGACAACACCGCGATATTCATCCATTTATTGGAAAAGATGCCGATCTTTAAAATTGGATATCGTTCAGACCTTGCTGTATAGGCCCGAAGCAATTCAGAGGATGCCAAAGTAACAAAAGCCATTGTTTCAGCATAAATAATGTTGTGTCGCAACCCATTCCCAAAAGCAATGAGAGTGACTGCCGTGATGGCTATCGTCTGAACAATTACTCCGGATAACATTTGCCGGTTGATGATCTGTTCTTTGGAAGGTCTTGGTTTTTGTAGCATGATATCCGGATCACCTTTTTCAGTCCCAAGTGCTAGTGCAGGAGCACCATCGGTGACGAGGTTGAGGAGCAGGAGTTGTATGGCAGTTAAAGGAGATAAGACTCTCTCAGTAGCAAACGGATATATAAAGGCTCCAAAAGCGGTTGTAAGGAAAATGATCATGATCTCAGCCATGTTGCAGGAAATCAGGTAATAAACGAACTTGCGAATATTGGAATAAATGATGCGTCCCTGTTCGACTGCTGAAACAATGCTGGCATAATTATCATCTGTCAACACCATATCCGCAGTCTCTTTGGCAACATCTGTTCCCGTAATCCCCATCGCTACACCGATATCGGCACGCTTAATGGCTGGTGCATCATTAACGCCGTCTCCGGTCATGGCGACAACCTCATCATTTGCGCGTAATGCGTCTACAATCCGCATCTTATGTTCAGGGGAAACTCGCGCAAACACATCCGTCTCTTCAATGATATTGACCAGATCCTCATCGCTCATCTCATTAAGTTCATGCCCGGAAATAACGCGATGTCCCTCCTGCAATAACCCAATATCCTCAGCAATTGCTTTGGCAGTATTGGGATAATCGCCGGTGATCATGATTGTCCGAATTCCGGCTTTGCGGGCCAGTGCCAAAGCAGGACTGACTTCCTTTCGAGCCGGGTCGATCATGCCGAGTAAGCCGACAAAAATCAAATCCTTTTCCAGTTCATCCAGGTCGGATAAATCCGGTATATCATCCACTACCCGGTAGGCAACACCCAATACACGTAATGCATCTTTTGTCATTTCATCATTTGCATTTAGAATTTTAGTCCTGGCAGATTCATCCAAGGTCATTTGATAATCATCCACGGTCTGATAACTCGTGCAAAGATTCATCACAATATCCGGAGCCCCTTTGACAGCAATCACATACTTTCTCTGGTTATTCTGATCCACAAATGGAGAGATATCTTCACGTTCTGGTTGATCGATCACATGAATGGTGATCATCCGTTTTCGGATTGAATCGAATGGAACTTCCTGTGCTCTGGGGTAACCCTTATTTAATGTGACCTGGTAAGCCCCAGCTTTTTCTGCAGCAACGATTAATGCCCCTTCGGTCGGATCGCCTATAATTCGATATCCGCCGTTCATTTCTCCGTTTTCCACCTTTTCCAACTGGGCATCATTATTAAGCGTGCCCAACCAAATGGTTGTCAAGATTCCTTGATAGTCCGAAAGATTAACCTTTTTTCCATCAATTTGAAATTCACCTTCCGGT
>PHBS01000242.1 GCA_002841995.1 Chloroflexi bacterium HGW-Chloroflexi-8 | reverse complement strand
GCTTGATCATGTGCTTCGGATTGCAAAGCCCCATTTTCATATCGATTCAACGTTGCGATTCCAATACCGAGAATCTCACTCAATTCTTTTTGAGTGAGTCGTAACTCCTTGCGGAATTTCTTGATCTCTTCGGGTTGCGCCATTCCTTTTCTACTTCGAAATTCACGATAGACTGCATCCAGTGGATCATAATCGGGGCGAGGGATTTCAAAATCTTCGCCACATTCTTCACATTGATAGTATTCCATATGGATAGGGATCATTTCACCCCGAATGTTGATCTCTTCAACTTTGTCAACAAATTTTTGTTCGGTATCTTTTTCGCAATTGGGACAAAATGCGTTCATGCTTTTGCCTCATGTTCTTTTCTCATTTTAATGTGTCTCTTTCAACTCCGAAATGGATACTTCAAAGGATGTTCTGATGGATGGAATGAAAAACAAACTGCCCTTTCATTTCCATTGTTGTTAGCGACGATCTTAAGTTTGATATAAATTTCAATGGCATCTAAGTCTTTTCCAAAAATCCAATAGTAGCCGGGATGGTATTCGTCAGGATTCGGACCTGATGAATAATTTTCCATGGCAACCGAAAGAATTATTTCATCTCGTATTCTGGCATTAATCCCCAGATTCTTTAGAGTCTGGATGTTTTTATGATGTTCTTTGACGAAATAGTGACCCTGCCCCATCAGTTCCTTAAAGTCCTTCAGAAAATTAAGGATTTGACGACGTAGTTCTTCTTCAGAAAAACCTTCCATGTACGCCTCAGTTATTTGTCTTTCAAAGGGCTATGATTAGTATATCAAATAATGTATTATGTGTCAATATTTATCAAATGATAAATACTGACAATTAATCCGATTCCGAAAAGAACTCCAGACATTTGCATGAAAAAGTGCCAAGTGAATTCTTTAAGGATCAGAAACAAAACCATTATAGCTAAAAAAAATGACCCACCTCGGTGCGCATGCATAGCAGAGACGTGGTGGGTACTGTTAATCTCAATTATACCGTCTTTAGACCACAGACAAACCTATGTTATGCCAACAAAATTTAGAACTTGAAATGAAATCACAGCTATTAATAACAACGGCAGCCCTGGAATTCTATGCAAACAGACTTTGTTTTCCTTGACCAAAGATCTAATGGCAAGCATTATGGTTGCAATCACATGCACAATCAAAAATGCAAGAATAAAAGTAATCTCTGAAAAGATAAGAATTATCGTCATGGTTGCCATCGCATCAGCCCCTCCCCACCACTTCAACTCCCACGCAGCCCAAAAACCGATGATCGCCAGAGTTGCGAAAGGTGATGTTTGGACGGAAAGGTATGCACCAAGAAATAATAGCGGAAACCAGGTGATCATTTTCTCGATCTCCTCCCACCCGAATAACTGGGATATTCTTTCTCGCTCACTTACGGCTGCAACCAAGATGGTAAGCAAAACTAAAGCCCAATTCCCCTGCCAGGCTCGATAAAAGCATGCTCCAATAAGCGGGATGATCACCCAGGCACTATGTGGGATCTCACTTTTACGAATATCGAACCAGGATACAATCCCTAACCAGACCACAACAAGAATAAATATTATCCAATCCATGGGATACCTCTACCCTAAGGTTTGATTTGCCCTTCGATACGTCGGATGTATTCTGCACCACTGGCACACCCGCTGGAAAAATTAACAGCAATGCTATTCCAACTATTTGGGTTTCCGGTCTTTCGAAGCGCCTGATAAACACAACCGGCTCCAGCGTGATAATTTGCCAGAACCAAACGCCAATAATCC
>PHBS01000241.1 GCA_002841995.1 Chloroflexi bacterium HGW-Chloroflexi-8 | reverse complement strand
CTGGTTTTGTGTATTCCGGGTTCTTTTCACTTGATTCGGCTATTCTTTGTGCCTCTAAAGCAGCATATCTCACAGCGTTGATTTTGGGAAATATTGAAACGGTTGACCGAATTGAAAAGAACTTTGACATTTCAGTCTGGACAATAACCAATCAGGATTACAACAAATTGAACAAGCTTAAGAAAACAAGTCCGGAAGCATTTTATTATTTTTTTCGGGCACTCACCTTACTTGGGTTGAATGAAATCTAAGCCATACCAAGTTCTGAGAGTTACTATTAAAAGAATCACCTTTGATCGAGGGTCAGAAAAGTCTTTTCCTTCATACACCATTGACCACTTCAACCAAATCTTCTGAAGATATTGTTTTACAATCAGACTCATTTTAACTATAATTTGAGTATGGTTGTAAAACATGAATTATCGCAATTAGAAAGAATAAGAAAACTTCTAGACGGCCAACATGGAACACTTTTAACCTCCGATCTGGCTAAGTTCAATATTCCTAGAATCTACCTTTCAATCATGGAACATAACGGTGAGATTGAACGGGTTTCAAGAGGAATTTATAGGTTGGTTGCTTCTATCGACGATGAAATGTTTACCTTCCAAGTCAGATACAAGTCGTCAATATTCTCACATGAAACTGCTCTCTACCTTCACGATTTGACGGATAGAACCCCATTGTCCTATTCGATTTCTATACCAGATGGTTATCATTCAATTTCATTAAACGAGAGTGGACATAAAATGTTTTATGTAAATCGCGAGCTATTTGCTTTGGGGGTCATTTTGATGAAATCACCTCATGGAAATGAAATCAGGACCACAAATCTCGAAAGGACGATCTGCGATGTATTGCGGAGCAGGAACCAGGTCGATGTTCAATTCGTGAACGAGGCCTTGAAAAAATATATAGTACATAAGGAAAAGAATATTGACCAGCTCTACAACTATGCCTCACGATTCAGAATCCAAAAAATTGTTCGAACTTATATTGAGATTCTTCTCTAAGAATTAGTTGTCCCCCTAGGATAAACCCTTTTCTCTCGCTATACTCAAAATAATCTGACAACCAAATAAACTATTCTTTCAATCGTTGGCTGGACTCTACCTGCTGGATGCACGCTCCAAAGGCGCGCAAAGCACGAGTGTCCGGCTTTTGTATTTAAAACTTACGTGGAGGATGCATGACGATATTAATTCCGGTGGTGGGTGTTTTATGCACCACGTTATTCCTTTTACTGTGGTATCCGAAGCAGATCAAAACAGGCAGATTGGCCGCCCTTTATACGGTTGATTCTGCACGCTCATTGTCTTCCCTGGATCCGAAATCACTAGAGTACAAACTGTTGGCCTCTGGGTTGATCCTAAAGCCCATTACCTTTCGTTTACTGCGCATTGCTTCCGGTGTATGTGGGATGGTTATCGCCTGGTTGTTTTTGCCAGGTTTGCCGGCGATTGTGATTGGCGGAATTCTTTTTTATGTTCCTGGAGCCTGGTTGGATGATCGGGTGAAAAGTCGCGGACGAAACATCGATCAACTACTTCCCATTGCTATTGGCCGCACTGCTGCAGGGCTGCTGGCAGGTGGTTCTGTGCCGGATGTCCTTCAGCAAGTTGGAGAGTCGTTGGAGCAGGAAAAAACCAATCCGCTCACACCCGAATTTGTTCTCACCGCTTCAGAAATGCGCATTAAGGACCGGGTAGAAGCGCTCCGAAGTCTTGCGTCTCGCAGTCCTTCGGTGTCCCTGTCCAATCTTGCTCAATTACTGGAAGGATACACCGAGTCAGGT
>PHBS01000102.1 GCA_002841995.1 Chloroflexi bacterium HGW-Chloroflexi-8 | reverse complement strand
AACAGCTTGCGATGCTTACTCTTGCAAAAAGGACAGTAGTATTTATTTCCAACGTAGAAAGTAGATTGTGCAATTTGCCAGCTACCACGAAGTTTTTTGCCTAAAGCATAAGGAATGTATTTTTTTATTGCTGATTTCATGAATTATCTATTTTCGAGATTCAATCCAATCTTCGGACTTTGGGAGCAATTTTGGAATAACGGGAGGGAATGAAATGAAAATTCAGACTGTTCGGGGAGAAATTAGTCCCACCGATTTGGGTGCAACCAGCTGTCATGAACATGTTTTATGGACCGTTCCCGAACCTTATGCGATGGAAGACCCTGACCTTGGTTTGGATTCGATTCCGGCAGCGGTCGCAGAATTGCGCTACCTAAAATCATGCGGTGGGAACGCTCTGGTGGAAATGACCACACAGGAAATCGGGCGTGCACCAACTGAATTAAAACAAATCTCCATCGCCAGCCAGATTCACATTATTGCTGCAACCGGTCACCATAAAGACAAATTTAATCAGTCAGTATCTGAAAATCGCACTTCCTCTGAGATGGCTGATGCATTTATTCGCGATATTCACCTGGGCATGGACAACACATCCATAAAAGCGGGCGTCATCAAAGCCGCCACCAGCCAGAATCAGGCCACTCATTTTGAAGAAAAAGTCATAACGGCTGCTGCCAAAGCGCATCTTGCTACAGGAGCGCCGGTCTCCACCCATACAGAAGGTGGAACCTTTGCTCTCGAGCAGGCAGGTTTGTTGATCAACGCGGGTGTCAATCCTGGGAAGTTGCTGATCGGTCATTTAGATCGAAATCTTGACTGGAAGACTTACATTGAACTTGCTCAGATGGGTGTTTACCTCGGGTTTGATCAAATCGGTAAAGAAAAATACTGGCCAGATTCTGAGCGAGTCAGGTTGATTGAGAAATTATTGGATGCCGGTTATGCAAGTCAAATTATGCTTTCTACAGACAGTGCCCGAAAATCCTCCTGGCATACTCATAATCCTCAGGCACATGGGCCAGCATATTTATATGAATCCTTCCTTCCAGCCTTAAAAAACGCTAGAATAGAAGAGAGTGACATTCGAATGATGACCATCGAAAATCCAGCTCGTTTTCTGGCATTTTGAGGAAAATATGGAAAACCAAATTTGGACCCAAATTCAACAACAGGCAGTCATACCAGTTATCGTGATTCACAAAGTGGAACAGGCTTTACCCCTGTGTGACGGTCTGCAGGAGGGCGGCATTAACTTGCTGGAGATTACGCTTCGCACCGAAGCTGCCATTCCTGCTATAAAAGAAATTCTAAGCTATCGGCCAAAAATGCTGGTAGGTGCCGGGACTGTTTTAAATATTCGCCAGGCCAAGCAAGCACTCGATCTCGGTTGCCAGTTTTTAGTATCTCCGGGGCTGGATGAGGAATTGGTGGATTGGGCAGCCTTGTCATCCTTCCCGATCCTGCCAGGTGCAATGACTCCCAGTGAAATTATGCACGGTATTCACATGGGACTGGAACTATTTAAATTTTTTCCAGCTGAAGCGATGGGTGGTATCAATACCATAAAAGCGCTTTCGGATCCATTTCCTCAAGTACAATTCATTCCTACCGGTGGTGTTAATTCAGGAAATTTGACTGCTTATTTGCGTCAGAAATTTATCTTTGCCGTCGGAGGTTCCTGGATGACAAGACCAGATTGGATTGAAACAGGGGATTTTACCCGTATCACGCAGGAAGTCCGATCAACAATGGAAAAAATTAAATGGATCAAGGAGTCTGCACAGTAAACCGATGGGCTTGACACAATTTATCCCAATACCTGTTCAGGATGCAATCCGATCCCGTATTTCAATTCGGGGTTATGACCAACAAGTCATTCCAATTGAGACAATTATGGCGATCAACAGTTTTATTCCACGGATTCCGCCATTATTGGATGCCCAATTAAGAATTGAGATTTTACAAATCCCTTCAATGGAAAAAGATTCATATTTAAAAATTGGATCCTACAGTGTTATTCGAGGTACCAATACTTTTATCGCTGCTGCACATCCAAAAGGAAAGATAAATTTACTCAATGCTGGTTATGCTTTAGAACATGTGGTTCTTTATGCACAGGCACTCGGTTTGGGTACCTGTTGGTTAGTGAGCACATTCAACAGGGATGCATTTACGCAAGCGATGCAATTGCGAGGGAATGAGATTTTGCCTGCCATCGTATCGTTGGGTTATCCGCTGCAAGGAATTGATCTGATTGGAGGAATATACCGAACCATTGCTAATTCCCGTACACGGAAGACCTGGAAAGACTTGTTTTTCGATGGGAATTTCAACACCTCTTTAAAATCAAGTGCTACCGGAATCATGAAAGAAGCTCTGGAAATGGTACGCCTGGCGCCTTCTGCATATAACCGCCAACCCTGGCGCATTATCCGGGATGGCGAGCGTTTTCATTTTTTCATTTACCGTCGTACCCCACCAACGGATAAACCCAAACCGGGTTATAACGTAGCTTATATCGACTGTGGTATTTGTATGGCGCACTTTGAGTTAACCGCTGAGGCGAATGGAATTACAGGGAAGTGGATGATTCAGGAACCTGATATTGCAGGAAAAACGGACGAGCTCACCTATGTGGTCACCTGGAGTCCCGGATAATTAAATTCCTCCCACTAGACTGAATTGGTACTTTTTAATCCTTGCGAAGCCGGGTCACTTGTGCCTGAAAGGTATAGAAACTCGGAATCCTTCTGTGTGAGTGAAAGTGCCCTGACAGGCATCTACCCACAAGCCCGGATTCTTCCTTTAATCAAAACGTGAACTTTTTGCTTCTTCCCGGGAATGGAAACGCGCGAAATAATATCTTCGCTTTTCCGGATATCTTCATAGGTCACAGGTGACTCCACCTTAAATACGATCAATCCTCCACCCGTTACATCCATATTGAATCCACATAAACCAGACCGTATAATCAAAATAATCGGTTTGTTCATAAATAATTGTATTTGCGGGAGGATTCTCATGGCTACAAAACGATTGTGGACCATATTAATCATTTTTATTATTACAGGTTGTCAGATTACACAATTCACGAACACCCTGACCCCCGAGCCCGTTGCTTCTGCAACCTTGTTTCCAACTGCTACCACTGAAAAAAGTGAGCCCACCGCCACAATTACCCCTTTGGAAACGCCAGTCGTACTGCCAGAGACCGATTATTTCAAACTGACAACCTGGAAGTCATTCAATCAGCTTGGAAATTATCAAAAACAAACCTACAACCAGCCCTTTAACACCTTGCCAATTTCACTGACTGATGTTGCCAACCCGGAGGTCATCCGCGCATTAACAACCGCACAACTTGAGTTCCTTAAGCAAAATGGATTTGTGATCTTACAAAGTAATGATGCACAATTTAGTGATATCCGGGATGTCGTTGCCAAAAAGAACGGCCAGGCTTTTTTCCTGACCACAGATACTGCTTATCATGCTTTGCATGTTGCTTTCAACGATTTATTGAAAGCCACAGAACAGGAAGCTTTACGACCAACCATGATCAAAATGATTGATTCGCTTTATCGGCAAATTGAACAATACCTTCAAAGCAATCCAGACGCCAACCTGAAACGTGATCTCCTGCTCTCGAGAAACTACCTGGCAGTTGCATGGAAATTATTCGAACCGGGAAAAACCTTCAGTGTAGATGTTGAAGATGCTATTGCAGCCCAGCTCGCTCAAATTGCAGCCATGGAAGGTAAAGCCGAATCCGCTCTCATTCCCGGGTTGACGGACGATTATGGGTCCTATCGTCCAGTTGGGCACTATGCCGGTGTTCCAGAATTGGAATCTTATTTCCAGGGCATGACCTGGCTGGGACGAGTTGCTTTCAGTTTCCCAAATCCTTCAAGTTCTCAAATTCAGCCAACCCGCGCACCATTATTGATCACGCTGGCGTTACGGGAAGCGCAGGTGGATGGAGTGCCAGCTGAAGAAGTTTGGACACAGATTTATGAAATTACCAATTTCATGATCGGACCGAGTGATGATCCGGGACCCATCGAATTAAACAAATTGATGGAACAATTCTATGGTCCAAATGTGGCACTCAAGGACCTGATTGATGAAGATAACTGGATAAAATTTCTTGCTGCTACGGAGCAATTACCTGCGCCACAAATCAACTCCACTTTTCAAAACACCTCCCTGGCTATGGAATCTGAACGCGATTGGCGATTGATGGGGCAGCGTTTCACCATAGATTCCCTCATCTTTCAACAGTTGATTTCAGACAAAGTTGAAAAACGCTTCTTCCCAACCGGCCTGGATCTGGCAGCTGCTTATGGTTCATCGACTGCATTGACAGCTTTAGAGGAAATCGGAGAGACAAAATATGTGCATTACACGGATCAAATGGAAAAAATGCAAAGCCTGGTCACATCTCTCTCTCCGAATTTCTGGACAGAGCGTTTCTATACAGGCTGGCAATATGCATTTTTAGCACAACTAGCCAACAAAAACGAAGCGTTCCCGGCTTTTATGTCCAGCTCCGCCTGGGGTTACAAAGATATTAATTCCGTACTGGGAAGTTGGACTCAATTGAAACACGATACGATTTTATATACAAAAATGCCGGAAGGACTGGGTGGCGGTGGACCACCGGTTTCACCACCTACACCAACTTATGTCGAGCCGAACCCGGATGTCTTTTATCGTCTGTCCTATGCTGCCAACACTTTAAATGAAGGTTTAACGATCTACCTGAGCGATTGGGAAAAACGTGGTTGGTTGGACGCGGATACCAGCGGAAATATTAACATCCACCAAACGCAGAATCAATTATCACGGTTAGGACCATACTTCCAAACCTATGCCGAAATCGCAGAGAAGGAATTAAATGGCCAGGAAATTACGGACAGTGATTATGAAGTCACCCAGTATTGTCTGGAATTGATCGATTGCATGTATCCCTCAACTGTTCATTTTGAAGGGATGCAGGAACAAGACCCGATTCCGCTTGTGGCTGCTGTTTCCGGTTGGGATCAAGAAGTGCTGGAAGCCGCGATTGGAAATTTGAACCGCATCTTTGTTGCCGTTCCTCTGAATGGCAATTTGTATATTGCGCAGGGTGGAGTCTACACTTATTTTGAGTTTAAACAGCCCAGATCGGATCGTTTAACGGATGAAGCCTGGCGAGAAAAACTGGTCAATGATCCGCCGGATGCACCTTTCTGGTATAAAAACCTGGTTCTGCCTGGTGGCAAAACCAATGATGTGCTCTCGTTTCGCATCGGTGATGTCTACTACCTAACCAAAGAAGGCTATACCCCACCCCTTAATTTGCGTTCCCAACCTTCCAGCAATGCCTCTGTTGTGGAGACCATGGGTCAGGATACATACCTTGAAATTATTGCCGGACCTCAAAAACAAGGCGATCAGACCTGGTGGCAAATCCGCAACCTGAACACGAATAGCGAAGGATGGGTATTAGAAAACCGAGCCTGGTTTGAGAGATCATATTAATTTGACATCTCACATTTTGTGATCCGTAATTTCATGGATAAAATTTTGGAGGGCATTAATTCACGACCAGGTGAAGTGCAATTTTTTCAACACATTTCAGATTTTTCTGGTAATTTACGAAATATGGCTTTTTTTGTAAATGACTACTTTACATAATCAGCGCTTTTTTGTAAAGTATCCAAAAGCCCACCTTTTTTACGCCTTTTTCTGGTCTTTTGACCAGTAGACGGATATCCTTTCCTCCCGTAAACTAATTCGTGGAGTAAAAACGTATGCTTTTTCGATCAACTTTTTCAATCTGGATTGCGACCTCACCCAAGGGCTTTGTTTCATCCTTTCCCTTATTGGAGTGCGCCTGTTGATCGTTTAGCTATACGAAGCCTTTCGAAACCGCGGTGTACTCCTGCCCGCGGTTTTTCATTTCATCAACTATGAAATGACCTCAATTTGGACCAATCCAACTGAGGGTACATCACAGGTAAGAACCATAAGCGGGCTCAGGCTGAATGCCAGCCTTGTGTTTTTTGGGTCTTTTACCCGTCGAACCGTTATAATATCTTTTGTACAGGAGCTTTTCAAATGTCTATCTTACAAGCCAATCAATTGGGTGTTTCCTTTGGTGCTTTTGATCTTTTTAAAGGAATTTCCCTTAACATTGCCAATGATGCCAAAATCGGTCTGATCGGACCCAATGGGATTGGCAAGACCACGCTGATGTTAATCCTTGCCGGGATTAATTCCCCCAGTACCGGCTCGGTTACCATAGCCAAAAACAAACGTATCGGTTATCTTCGCCAGGAAGCTGTGGAAGCATTTGCAGAGCGCGAAAGCCCTGTTTATGCCGAAATGTTGACAGTCTTTGCGGATTTAATTTGCCAACAGGAAGAATTAAACCGTCTGGAACACGAGATGGCGGATGCTGGTGATCAAATTGATCGTTTATTGGAAACTTACGGCCGTTTACAGGAAGCCTTTGAAATGGCTGGAGGTTATGAATATGATCTCCGTATTCAACAAACCCTTGCAGGTCTTGGTCTGGGAAAAGATGATTGGGATCGACCTCTTAATCAACTTTCCGGTGGTCAAAAAACACGTGCACTTTTAGCTCGTCTTTTACTGGAAAAGCCAGACTTGTTAATGCTGGATGAGCCTACCAACCACCTGGATATCGAAGCAGTTGAATGGTTGGAACATACCCTTTTAGATTGGCCAGGTGCGGTTCTGATCGTTAGCCATGACCGCTATTTTCTGGATAATGTTGTCAATACAATTTGGGAAATGACTCCATCCGGTCTTGAGAATTACAGCGGAAATTACAGTTCCTATCTGTTGCAACGTCAGGAACGCTGGGAATATATGGAACGAGTTTACAAAGAAGAGAAAGCCCGGCTCACCAAAGAAGTTGATTTTATTCAGAGAAATTGGGTCAGGGCTTCTACGCATGCCCGTGCATTGGGACTCCTTCGGCGCATCTCGCGTGAATTAGCCATTGTTGAACATTTCGGTGTCCTGGGCCTGCGAAATGGTAAAAGCTGGTCGGAAATGGATTTGCATGTTGAACGTGAAATGGATGTCATTGAAGCAATTCGTACGGTCAATGCCATTCAAATGCCCGGTAATCGTCCACTTAAAATTCGCCCACGCTTCCATAGCGGTACGACCTCCGGAAATTATGTTTTACGCTCGGATTTTATCGAAATAGGGTATCCGGGAAATTCACTTTTCAAAGCGAATGACCTGGAAATCAAGCGTGGCGATAGCGTTGCCCTGCTTGGACCCAATGGCAGTGGGAAAACAAGCTTTATTAAGGTATTACTAGATCAACTGCAACCCCTGGATGGCGAATTGATACCGGGTGCCAGTCTAAAAATTGGTTATTTTGCCCAGGCACAGGAATCGCTACATGGTGAAAAAACAGTTTTAGAAGAATTTCTTTCTTATAAAGAAATGAACGCGGAAGCAGCACGTGCGCATTTGGCGACTTATCTTTTTCGTGGAGAAGACGTCTTTAAACCCATCAGCGGATTAAGTGGTGGTGAACGTGCACGCCTGGCACTGGCGATTTTGGCACTGCAAGGTGCAAATTTCCTGGTGTTGGATGAGCCTACTAATCACCTGGATATACCTGCCCGTGAGGCACTTCAGGATGTTCTGGATGCCTATGACGGAACACTCCTGCTGGTTTCACACGACCGCTATCTGATTGACCGCCTGGCAAGCAAAATCTGGGAAATCCGCAATCATGAATTGATCTGTTTCAACGGCACTTATCGCGAATACATTCTTCGCCGTCCTGCTTCGGTCAGCCCGGCTGCCCCAATGAGAAAAATGTTGCTCAAACCTGTTCCATTAGTACGGGATAATAGTAAAGAAACCCGCAAGCGGACATTACGGTTGGAACAATTGGAAGAACGAATCCGTGATCTGGAAAAAGAAATTCAGACCTGCTCACGAGAGCTTCAAAAAGTCAGCCAAAATGGAGCGTTCGAAAGCATGCATAAAATCAGCAACCAAATGGCCAAAGCACAGGCAACGCTGGATGAGCTGCTGCACGAATGGGGTCAATTGGTTGGGTAATAAAAAATAATGAAGATTGACTGATCCGGATCGGATACCTTTCGAGCGTCCGATCCAAAGTTAATAATTCTTTTCAATGAAAAACAAATTTTTATTTTGCAGATTGACTCGGTAGGCAATGGTTTATTCCTGTGCAACTTTTTAGTTTCGCGACCATCTAAAAGAAATCAAATCATGTTTGGAGTGGCAAGATGAATCAAAGTATCTTTGAAGCGAAAATTCAAAAAAGTACCCGTCCGGTTGTTGTTGAATTCTGGGCACCCTGGTGTGGTCCGTGTAAGGTGATGACCCCTTATTTAAAAAGTGCTGAACAGGAATTCAGTGGTCAGGTAGATTTGTGGAGAATCAATGCAGATGAAAACCCCGAACTACTGCGATCTTTGGGAGTGATGGGAATCCCAACCATGATCGGATACTACAACGGTCAACAAGTAGCCCGCAAGACTGGTGCAATGACATCAGAAAATGTATCCGGGTTTTTCTCTGCAGTAAAAAATAATCAGCCTTTTTCAAAGAACTTAACCTGGGCTGAACGCTTGGTGCGAATCATTCCTGCACTCATCTTTTTTTGGGCAGGAGCTACCAATGGTATATCCTATTGGATGATTGCCATCGGAGCAGCGTTCCTCTTCAGTGCATTTTATGATCGCTGTCCAATTTATAAAGTGGTGTCTTTACAGATCAAGTCCTGGATGAAAAAGCGACAGGTGGCAGAAAAGTAAGGTTTACCGCAACCTTATTCAACGAAACGAAAATTCTTGAATTATCGTTGGAGATTTTTTCATTTAAGAATGCCGAATCATGTAACAGGGTCTGATGATAAAGAATGCTCTTTTATAAGATCTGGCTGAAGAAAATCCTTGAAAGCATTGGCGTTATTATCAATTCAGGTACTTATTTACCCTATTTGGATAAGTCGATTCGATACTTGCTTTGTTCGTGTTTATAATTAGTTGCATGGACATCAAAAAACAAAAACGTCTTTCACAACTTCAAAAACAGCACGTCTGGCTCCAGAAAATCGAAAATCAATTGCTTCAAAAAGACAAGCGTTTTTTCTGGTACCGCCTGGCAAGTTTTGGGGCTGCCTGGATAGGAGCTATTTTGATCCGCTTTTTGATTCCGGGTGGCTATTGGGTAGCTGTATTTTTATTTTTTATGTTCGTGTTTTTGGTGGTCGTCCTCTTCCATCGCAAATTAGATCGAGTTCGCAATCGCTATCAGAACACCAGACAATGGGTCAATGATCAAATTTCCAGGTTATCTCTGGATTGGTCACAAATTTCGCCATCTCTACACTTCAAATCGGTCGAGACGGTTCATCCTTTTGCCTCAGATTTAAACTTGTTTGGTCCAAAATCCTTGTTCCAATTGCTGGATTGTACAGTGAGCCTTGGCGGATCGCAACGATTACATGATTGGCTCCTGTTCCCAAAATTGGATGCTCTGCAAATACAAAAACGTCAGCAGCAGGTAAATGAGATGATCAGCCTGCCAGGCTTTCGTAGAGCTTACCAGGCGATGAAAAACGATCCAGAAATGGATGCTAATACACGCTGGGACGATCGCACACTGTTAAACTGGCTCAATCAAGGTACAGACAAACCTTCATTTAACGTCTGGCTTTTGGGGTTGTCTGGTCTGGCTATCATTAATCTAACCCTTTTTATCCTGGCCACTCAGGGATTGATGAATCCGTTCTGGCAGTTTGGTCTGATATTATATGCTGCCATTTATTTATTCAAATATCAGGAGTACAAAAGCTTATTTGAGGAAGCATTTACTTTAAACCAATCTCTCCAGACCATTAAATCTACATTTAAGCTTTTGGAAACTTACCCATATCCAGCCTCAGACCATCTCCGGGAAATCGTCAGCGGTTTTACCCGGGCAGGTTCTCAACCCTCCAAGATTCTCAGAAAAATAACCTGGATCACATCGGCTGCCAGTTTGCAAAACAACCAGATATTATGGCTGGTCGTAAATGTGCTAATTCCCTGGGATCTCTGGTTTGCAAAAATCCTGGACAGTTATAAAACTCAATTGACCCAACTTGTTCCTGGTTGGTTGGATATCTGGTATGAAATCGATGCTTTGGCGTCTCTGGCAAATTTTGCTTATTTGAACCCCGAATATCATTTCCCGGATGTTTTGGATGCCGATTCTTCATTAAACTATCCTATCATTCAGGCTTCAGAATTGGGACATCCTTTAATTTCTGCAGACAATAAAGTGACCAATGCATTCAATGTAAACGAAATGGGTGAGATTGCTTTAATTACAGGATCGAACATGTCTGGTAAAAGTACATTTTTGCGTACGATGGGAGTGAATCTTGTTTTGGCCTATGCAGGCGCTCCGGTCAATGCCACTCAGATGAAACTTGTACTATTGCGTCTTTTCACCTGTATTCAGGTCAGTGATTCTCTTGCAGATGGCTTTTCATATTTTTATGCAGAAGTTCGGAGATTGAAATCTCTGTTGGATTTAGCCAGTGATGGACAAAAACATCCAGTCTTTTATTTGATTGATGAGATCTTTCGCGGCACGAATAACCAGGAGCGCCGTATTGGCAGCCAATCCTATGTACGCAAGCTGGCAAAATCCAGTGCCTGTGGAATGATCTCCACCCATGATCTGGAATTGGCAAAACTGGGAAACGAAAATAACCATATCTTAAACTATCACTTTCGCGATGATGTTGTAAATGACAGGATGGTTTTTGATTATAAACTTCGTTCTGGTCCTTCTCCCAGTACAAATGCACTAAAAATTATGAAAAATGAAGGCCTGCCGGTCGAAGAGATCTGAATGGCTCAAGTAAATCTTAATTCTTAGTAAATTGTTCGGGTTTATTCAATTCCGAACGCCATTCGATTCTTATAAAAACGTACTTTCCAACAATATATTGTAAATTTCTTTGACTTTGTCCTTTAAACTGGCTATATTTTTGATAACTTGCCGGACTTCCTTAGCAGATCTCAATTCAAGGCGGCTCAGGGAGCATAATTTCTTTTTTTGAGGGAAATGTGGGTACTACAAATTTACCAGGTATGCGAATGCGCGCCGCAATGGCAGTGGAAAAGCCACTCCAGGTTGTAGGGGTTATCAATGCCTATGCTGCTCTATTAGCACAGCGAGCAGGATTTAAAGCAATTTATCTTTCGGGTGGTGGTGTAGCTGCCGGATCCCTGGGCGTGCCGGACCTTGGCATCACGACACTTGAAGATGTCCTGATCGATGTTCGCAGAATCACGGATATCTGTGACCTGCCTCTGCTGGTGGATGTGGATACCGGTTTTGGCTCTGCATTTAATATCGCCAGGACTGTCCGCTCCATGATTAAATATGGTGCTGCTGGCATGCATATCGAAGACCAGGTACAGGCTAAACGCTGCGGACATCGTCCGGGAAAGGCGATCGTATCTGCTGAAGAAATGTGTGATCGTTTGAAATCCGCTGTGGATGCACGTACAGAATCATCCTTTATCATCATGGCAAGAACGGATGCATTAGCAGTCGAAGGGCGAGAGAAAGCCCTGGAGCGTGCCCAGCAATATGTGGCAGCTGGAGCCGATATGATCTTCGCCGAAGCTGTACCCGACTTGGAAACTTATCAGCACTTTGTAATAACAAGCCAGGTTCCTGTATTGGCAAATATCACTGAATTTGGGCAAACCCCCCTCTTTACCACAGAAGAATTAGCTGATGCTGGTGTCAGCCTGGCATTGTATCCACTGACCGCCTTTCGGGCAATGAACGCAACTGCTTTGAATGTTTATAAGACTTTACGAAAAGAAGGTTCACAAAAATCCAATCTTTCTTCCATGCAAACACGGGAAGAGTTATACGACGTATTAAATTACTACGCTTATGAGCAAAAATTAGATCAATTGTTTAAAAGGGAGCAATCATAATGACAGATCAGGTGATCACCAAAAAAGCTTCGAAGAAGAAAATGGTACAGCTATCCGGGATTGCAGTAGGCGATACGGAAATTTGCACAGTTGGAACAATGGGGCATGATCTTCGTTATCGTGGATATGATATTAATGACCTGGCTGAAAACAGTACTTTTGAAGAAGTGGCCTATCTTTTGGTCCATGGCGAGTTACCAATTTATAATGAGTTGCAGCGTTATAAACTCAGATTAAAAAACCTGCGCGGGCTACCTGCACCTGTGAAGGCTGTCCTGGAGCAGATCCCTGCGGCAACCCACCCAATGGATGTCCTCCGAACTGGAGCATCCATGTTGGGTGCGGTCCTCCCCGAACATACTGAGCATACGGTTGAAGGAGCTCGCCACATTGCGGATCGCTTATTGGCTATCTTCCCTTCAATGCTCATTTATTGGTACCAATTTGCGCATCATGGTAAACGAATTGAGGTTGAAACCGACGACGATACAATCGCCGGTCATTTCCTGCATTTATTGCACGGACGAAAGCCCAGCGTTGAACATGTTCGCGCCCTGGATGTAACCTTTATTTTGTATGCTGAACATGAATTCAACGCATCCACTTTTGCCAGCCGAGTGATTACCGGCACAGGAACAGATTTCATTTCTGCCATTACTGGAGCCATCGGTGCATTAAAAGGCAAAAAACATGGTGGCGCAAATGAAGGCGCTATGGAAGTGATTGAACGGTATAAATCTGCCGATGAAGCTGGCAGAGATATCCATAAAGTCCTCCAGAATCACGGGATCATCCTGGGTTTTGGCCATCCTGTTTATACCATTTCAGATCCTCGCGCCAAAATTCTGAAAGGACTATCCTGCACACTTTGTAAAGATTTTGGGGATGAGACTCTGTGTGATATTGCAGAAATAATTGAAGATGTCATGTGGGAAGAAAAGCATATGTTCCCAAATCTGGATTGGTACAGTGCCGTAACATATCATATGATGGGTATCCCAACTTTTATGTTTACGCCACTTTTTGTCATGGCACGTACGGCAGGATGGGCTGCCCATATTATTGAACAGCGCCAGGGCGGTAAAATTATTCGTCCCGCTGCCAATTATGTGGGGCCTTTACCAAGAGACTTCACTTTAATACAAAACCGTCAGTAGCTTGATGCCTTCTTTACTGCATAATTCACGTCCACAAGCGGATTTGGTGCTGCAAAAAATTGCAGATTATGTGCTTGACTATCCTATTGAAAGTCAGGAAGCCTATCAGACTGCATATTACGACCTGTTGGATACCCTGGGATGTGGTTTACAAGCATTATCATTTCCTGCATGTACACGTCTTTTAGGTCCGCTGGTACCAGGAACGATCGTCCCAAACGGGTCTCGTGTTCCCGGAACAGATTTTGTCCTGGACCCTATCCAGACTGCTTTCAATATCGGTGCCATGATCCGATGGTTGGATTTTAACGATACCTGGTTGGCTGCTGAGTGGGGTCATCCCTCTGATAATTTGGGTGGCATCCTGGCTGTCGCCGATTGGATTTCCCGCAACCCAACTACTTATCCACTCAGCAGACTGACAATCCAGGATGTATTGACAGCCATGATCAAAGCGCACGAGATTCAAGGAATTCTTGCGCTCGAAAACAGCTTTAATCGGGTTGGATTGGATCATGTCCTGCTCGTTAAAGTTGCCAGTACTGCTGTAGTGACAGCCATGTTGGGAGGTACCCGCGAACAAGTCATCAATGCATTATCGAATGCCTGGATCGATGGACAGGCTTTGCGAACATATCGTCACGCTCCCAATACCGGCTCACGTAAGTCCTGGGCAGCCGGAGATGCAACCAGCCGGGCAGTACGCCTGGCCTGGATGACGATGCAAGGAGAGATGGGTTATCCCTCTGCACTGACTGCACCCACCTGGGGATTTCAGGATGTCTTATTCAGAGGGAGCGAGCTGGTTCTGAATCAGGATTTTGGTTCGTATGTTATGGAGAACATCTTATTTAAAATTTCCTTCCCGGCTGAGTTTCATGCCCAAACAGCGGTAGAAGCGGCTATTCATTTACACCCACTGGTGAAGGATCGTGTGAAAGATATCGAAAAAGTCGTCATTACATCCCAGGAATCTGCCATCCGTATCATCGATAAAACCGGAAAGTTACATAATCCAGCGGATCGGGACCATTGCATCCAGTACATGACGGCGGTTGGGTTATTGTTCGGCGAATTATCAGCAGAATCATATGAAGATAGTTTTGCAAATCATCCTGAGATTGATGTGCTGCGGGAGAAAATGATTGTTCGGGAAGAAAAACAATATTCAAGAGACTATCTCGATCCCCAAAAGCGCTCCATTTCCAATGCTGTGCAGGTATTTTTTAAGGATGGAAGCTTCTCAGAAAATGTACTGGTCGAATACCCGATTGGACATCGCCTAAGAAGAAAAGAAGGCTTGCCTTTATTGTTAAAAAAATTCCAAAAAAGTGTTGAAGGACATTTCGATCGATTCCAGGCGCAAGAAATTTTGGGAGTATGTGCTGACCAGGAAAAGGTCAGTCAGATGCCGGTTAATAAGTTTATGGATCTTTGGGTAAAAGAGTTCTGATGAAGGAATTGATTCTAAAAAAGCCAGACTTAAATTTTCAATTTAATGAGTAAACATTT